>JAGQVA010001225.1 GCA_020438265.1 Bacteroidota bacterium | reverse complement strand
CCATGTTTGTTCTTTTTGGCTAAATCAGGCGTAGTTGCGTTTTCCCCTTTCTCATATTTGATTTGGTCAAAAGATAAATGTGAGACGAGGTGTTTTTGCAGGTTTTGGTTTAGCGTTTTTTCTGTAATGGCATATTGAATATCATTCTTTACCTGGGTTACAACTGCCTGTTGGTTGACTTTTTTCTCTGCCTGTCTGTATTTCTCCTCCAAAAACTTTCTCCTTTTATCCACTTCAGGAGTGGTTAATAATAACGCAGGACCAGGCGTTTGATCGGGACCATAAACCGCATGACCTATTTCATCTGTGCTGTTGAAAAAGGCAAAATACTCGAAATATTCTTTTTGACTAATGGGATCATATTTATGGTCATGACAACGGGCGCATTCGAGCGAAAGCCCCAGAAAAGCCTTTCCGAAAGTATTAGTTCGATCGGCGACATATTCTACCCGATATTCCTCAAATACAATTCCTGCTTCCGAATTTTTTTTGTGAAGGCGGTTAAAAGCTGTCGCGAGAATTTGTTCCTGAGTCGGGTTTGGCAAAAGATCACCTGCCAGTTGCCAGGTAACGAAACTGTCATAAGGCAGATTCTGATTAAAAGCCCGAATGACCCAATCTCTCCAGGGAGAAAAATCACGGTGTTTGTCATCCAGATAGCCATCGCTATCGGTATACCGCGCCACATCCATCCAATAAGCAGCCATTCGCTCTCCGTATTCAGGTGATGCCAGGAGATTGTCCACGATATTTTCATAAGCCTGATCGGTCGTATCAGTCAGAAATGCATCAATGGCCTCTAATGAAGGAGGAAGGCCGGTAATGTCAAAATAAAGCCTTCTGATAAGGGTTTCTTTATTTGCTTTTTGGGAAAATGAAAAGTTTTGCTCTTTGAGTTTTTTGCTGATAAAATAGTCGATGTTGGCCTCCTCTGTATCAAATTTTTTGACAGGCATAAATGCCCAATGAGGCTGATAAACGGCACCTTGTTCAATCCATTTGATGAGAATGGCTTTTTCACGGTCGCTGAGCTCCAGATTCGATTCGGGCGGAGGCATGACTAATTCAGGATCCTCGGTAATCAGGCGATGATAAACCTGGCTTTTTCCCAGATTGCCAGGCGTGATCGCTCTTTTACCAGGAGATTCAGACAACTCTTCATACGCCGAAGACTCAATATCAAGGCGTAATCCCGCTTTCAGACTTTTTGGATCTGGACCATGACAGGCAAAACACCTGTCCGCCAAAATGGGTTTTACGTGAAAATTATAGTCGATTTTGTCCGGGAGAGAATCTGCGATTTCTACAATATGAGCGGGTTTTTCGACTCCACAGCTCATTATGGAGATGATTCCCCAATAGACTAAAAATCTGAAGAGATTGTTTTTCCATCTTGAATGGTTATCTGGAGGGCGCCAGGGCTTTGTAATCATTAGTTCCTGATTTATTTCAATTTATTGATCATCAGGCAGAGAGGCAAATGGGAAAGGATTGCAGACATCATTGGACCGGATTAAAATCGCGGTCCAATGATGTCTGGAAGATTATGTGGATAAATCCACACTTATCATTTTATCATGTGATGAGTAGGAATTTCATTCTTTGAGAATGAATAAAAATTTGCCCATCATTGCCTTGCGGTTTTAACCCGAGGCAACAGGCAATAATAAAACTATTTCCCCCCACTCTGATAAATCGGACTCACCCACGTCTCTTTCGCCTCATATTTACTTCCGCTTGCCCAACGAAGCCCTCTTTGAAGGATCGTCATGGGCTCTTCAATGTCAAACATATCGGGAGAATGACCTACGGAAAAATAGAAGATTCTTCCTTCGCC
>JAGQVA010001224.1 GCA_020438265.1 Bacteroidota bacterium | reverse complement strand
CCTCGGGCTTTAATGTGAGAGGAGGGGCTGCTTCACAAAACCTCATTACCATTGACGAAGGAGTCATCTATAATCCCAGCCATTTATTTGGTTTTTTCTCAGCCTTTAATCCGGATCTGATTAAAAGTGCCAATCTGTATAAAAGTGGAATTCAGGCGCGTTTCGGAGGAAGGGCTTCGTCTATTTTTGATGTAGGAATCAAAGACGGGAATAAGAAAAAAACGTCCATGTCGGGAGGAATTGGACCTGTTACCAGTAAACTTATGCTGGAAGGCCCCATCAAAAAGGACGAAGGGTCCTATATCCTGGGGGTGCGAAGTACCTATTCGGACTGGATATTAAACCTGCTTGACGATCCCGATCTGGCTAGCAGCAATGCCTTCTTTGGTGATGTTATGGCCAAAGTCAACTATCAGCTGGACAGTAAAAACTCTCTTTCGGTAATTGGTTATCATAGCCGGGACTTGTTCCAATTGGCTTCCGATACCGTTTTCCGTTATCAAAATACTCAGGCCTCCGTGAGGTGGCGGCATTTATTCAGCAATAAATTTTCCGGATTAATCGCCGGAGGCTATACCGGTTATGGCTACCAAATTGAAAGTATGGATAATCCGGCGGCTGCCTTTTCATTGGGTTATCGGATGGACCAGGGGTCTTTCAAAGCGGATTTTGATTATTTTCCTCAGGACAAACACCATATCAGTTTTGGCTGGCAAAATCAGTTTTATTCTCTCGCTCCGGGAGAGATCAGGCCAGGAGCAGATTCTTCATTAATTGAACCCATCTTACTGGATAGGGAAAATGCCATTGAAACAGCTCTTTATATTGGCGATGAATTTACAGTTAATGCTCGCCTGAGTCTTTACGGTGGATTGCGGTTTTCAGGATATGCGTTATTAGGTCCCGGTCAGGTCAATGAATATTCGCCGGATCGCACCAAAGAAGTAGATTTTATTACGAATACGGTCCAATATAATCCCGGAGCCATTATTAAAGCTTACGGAGGACCGGAAATACGTTTTTCAGGCAGATATAAACTCAATGAAGATCTTTCACTGAAGGCCAGTTATGACAAAACCCGGCAGTACATTCACATGCTGACCAACACGGTGGCCATTTCTCCGACTGATACCTGGAGGCTAAGTAACACTTATTTAAAGCCCGAAATTGGCGATCAATTTGCGATAGGGCTTTACCAAAACTGGCCACAAAAAGGCATTGAGTTTTCCTTTGAAACCTATTTCAAGGTATTCAAAAACCTCCTTGAATATAAAAACGGAGCTGATCTTCTGATTAATGAAGCCATTGAGACAGATGTCATAAACGCTAAAGGCCGGGCTTATGGAGGAGAGTTTTTAATTAAAAAGAAATCGGGAAAACTTAACGGTTGGGTGAGTTATACCTATGCCCGCTCACTTGTGCAGGCGAATGGGCCTTATCCGGAGGAAGTCATTAATCAGGGAGAATTTTATCCTTCCAATTTTGACCGCCCTCATAATCTTTCTTTGATTATGAATTATAAATTTACAAGAAGAATCAATATTTCCTTAAATACGACTTACAGTACCGGGCGCCCCACTACCCTGCCTGTGGCAACTTATCAGTTTAATAATATCTCTCTTCCATTTTTTTCCAACAGAAACCAGTACCGGATTCCCGATTATTTCCGGATGGACCTTGGGATTAATATAGAGGGGAACCATAAGGTGCGGAAGTTCTTGCACAGTTCCTGGTCGTTTTCAATTTATAACCTCACCGGTCGCAATAATGCTTATTCGGTTTTCTCCAGAATTGAAAAGAACGAAATCAATACCTATCAGTTATCCATTTTCAGCAGGGC
>JAGQVA010001223.1 GCA_020438265.1 Bacteroidota bacterium | reverse complement strand
CTTTCTCTACCCAGAAGGTGCCGTCCAGGGTAGGTTTTTCCGGTGGTAAATAGACAGAATCTTCCATCGGAACATAAGGCCCTTCAGGTTTATCACTCACAAGTACATGGCTGGCCCGTCGGTTGATGATATTTCCCTTTACTGTATCGATATTGACACTTCTGTTAGTGAATGTCGCAAAATAATAGTACTTCCCTTTGTATGGATGTAACTCTGCTGCCCAGATCATAGGGCGTGGACCCATCCATGAATTGGAATCTGTTTTGGCTACTACAAAAGGCCCTGTCCATTTGCTTAAATCTTTACTTTTCCATAATAATCCACCCGTTCCGGTCATATAGTAAGTCTGGCTGTTTTCATCGGCCAAAATGCAGGGATCGCTCAGGCGGATGGAGTCGAGGGGAATGTTTTCTCTGAGTTTTGGGGGCCAGTTTTGGGCGGAAGCAGGAGCCAGGGTAAAAGCTATGATGAGGAAAGTGAGAATGTTTTTCATTCTGTAAGATTTTTAGTCCAGATTCTCACGAGTCCGTTTTTTGCGTTAGGCCCATAATGCTCCGGATTTTGAGGTTCATTTTTGAAGTCAATATAATATATGTCAGCTACTTTTAATTCATCAAATTTTTCTTTTGCTTCTGTATGATGAATCTGCTGGTTGTCAATATACAAAACAGGATTCTTTGAATCGAGAAGAATTGCTTGAGAAGCGTTTGGATATTTGTCCGGGAACTTGGTTTTGAGATTTCTCAGCGTTTTTCGGATCTCTTTCTTTTTCTGTTGGTAAGCAAAAAGGATTAAAACGACTTCTTTTGAGGTCATGTGCGGAAAATCACCGAGATTTTTTACCTTCATCAATTCCACCAACAGCTCATCTGAGTAGGTATTCAAAACAGAATCCAGTTCTGAGCGTTCGCAAGGAACTCCATTGACCACATACAAAACATTTTCTTTATTCTGAAGATCGAGTTTTTGGTCAATGGTTTTTTGATCGAGCTTTTGCCCGTTTGCAATTTGTGTAAAAACCAGCAGGAGGAGGGTGATTGAGGTCTGAATTTTCATTTGTAGAATAAAAAAACAACCCCCACATACAATTCATGCAGTGGGGGTGATATACATTTTAAATGCTTAGAAGCCTTATTTCAAGTCAAATCTGTCTGCATTCATCACTTTTACCCATGCTGCAACAAAATCATTGACAAATTTTTCTTTGTTGTCGTCCTGAGCATAAACCTCGGCGTAAGCACGAAGGATAGAATTTGAACCAAAGACCAGATCGATACGTGAAGCTGTCCATTTAACCGCACCTGTTTTGCGATCACGGATTTCGTACACGTTATTTCCAACTGGTTTCCATTCGTAGGCCATGTCAGTCAGGTTGACGAAAAAGTCATTGGTCAAAGCTCCTGGTTTGTCAGTAAATACACCGTGTTTGGTTCCACCGTAATTAGTTCCCAGTACACGCATACCACCAACTAATGCTGTCATCTCGGGTGCAGTCAGGCCCATGAGCTGAGTTCTGTCAAGCATCAATTCTTCAGCACTTACTACATAGTCTTTTTTCTGCCAGTTGCGATACCCGTCAGCGAGTGGCTCCAGCGGAGCAAAAGAATCTGCATCAGTCATTTCAGCGGTAGCGTCTCCACGACCGGGTGCAAAAGGAACTGTCACATTTATGCCTGCGGCTTTGGCTGCTTTTTCAATACCTACATTACCTGCCAGAACAATTGTATCTGCAACGCTGATTCCAAACTTGGCTGCAATAGGTTCCAGCACAGACAATACTTTAGCCAGACGTTTGGGTTCGTTTCCTTCCCAGTCTTTTTGTGGGGCCAGACGAATACGAGCGCC
>JAGQVA010001222.1 GCA_020438265.1 Bacteroidota bacterium | reverse complement strand
TAAAAAAGGCTAAAAAAGGTCGGGGACCTTTAGTCGATGACATGGAAATGGCCGTTCAGGAAGCCGAAGCAGAACTGGGAGAGGATCATGGTAAAACCATTGTTCCCGTCATTATTACCTACAAAAAGAAAAGGAAAAATTTCTTTAACTGGTATAATCTCAATTAGCAATTGGAATTCATTTACTTTTCTATCAAAAATTCAAAAAAATGGCAACAGATAATGCTTCAATTTCTCCTAAAGTCATTCGCTTAGGTCGTGTAACAAAGAATAAGCTGAAAAAATTCAAAAATGGCCATGGTAAGATGGCAAATGAATTTGATCAGATTCTCGATCGCGTCAGATCTCAGTATGCCAATGAAGATGGCCAGGAAGTTCATCCTGTGGTAGTTTTTTACCGCGAAAAAGAAAGAAAAAAGAAACATGTGAAAATCGGGGGGATGAAAGTAAAAAGAAAAAAACTGAAGCGAATGTTTCCTTTTTAATCACAAGCAATCTTTAGAATCAGAATTCATTTGTTGTAAATCATTTCTTTTATAGAAATCGAAACAGGTTTGTCATTATCAGCGAACCCTTGTTAATCATTCCCCATGCTCAAAAGAAAACATTTCCCCACCCCTTTAATCCAGGAAGGAGAAAAACCGCTTCTGCCAATTATTCAAATTTCCAAGCCTGCCCGCCTTCGAAACCTGCGTTTACTTTTTTCTTTTTGGGGACTGATATTCCGAATAACCTGGCTCACAATCACGCGAAGAGCTACCGAAGCAAGGAAAGGAAAAATGGTAAGGGAAATGTTGGAATCCTTTGGAGGCCTTTGGATCAAAGCTGGCCAACTTGTTTCCATGCGTTCTGACTTGCTGGAACGGGAGTTTCGCGATGAGTTATCCAAATTACAGGACAGAGCTCCTGGCTTTCCCTTTGAAAGTGCCAAACCCATGATCGAAGCAGCAATTGGTAATGAGATGGATCAGGTTTTTTCCATATTTAATGAAACGCCTATTGCTGCGGCATCCCTGGCCCAGGTGTATAAAGCCAAATTGAGAACAGAGGAAAAATGGGTAGCCGTTAAAGTACAAAAACCCTTTGCGAATGAGTATCTGAAGCAGGACATGAAGTTTATCAATACGCTTCATTTCATTACAAAATCTCTGGGTTTACAAGCTCATAGTCCTATGGATGAGATGGTCTGGGAACTCCGGCAGATGATGATGGAGGAACTCGATTTCAGATATGAGGCTTCCCACATGAGACGAATGAAAAAGTCGCTGAAACCTCACAAAAAAATATATGTTCCGAAAGTATATAAAACCTATTGTGACCGGCAGGTGATTGTAATGGAATTCATTCATGGCCCGACTTTGAGCGAATACATCTACGTTAAAAATGATCAACCTGAAAAAATAAATCCCTGGTTAAAAGAAAACCGGATTAAACCCAAAAAAGTAGCCAGAAGCTTAATCAGCTCTCAACTTCGCCAGATCTTTGAAGACAATTTATATCATGGAGATCTCCACCCCGGCAACCTTATGTTGCTGAAGAAAAACAAAATTGCCTTGATTGATTTTGGAAATATTGGTTCGTCAGATGTAGAATTTTTGAGAGCATACCAAATATACATGGAAGCCTTTACTTCCAAATCATTCAATAAGGCAACAGATTATATGTTTCTGCTCTCCACAGATGTGATCCCTGCATTCCACCTGGGAGAATTAAAAAGAGAGCTAAGACAATTAATGAGGGTAACAGATATCAAATCCAGTGTGAAGGAATTACCCTATAATGATAAATCCCTGACCGTAGAATCCGATAAAATCAATCAGGTTGTCGCAAAGATCTGGCGAAGTTGAG
>JAGQVA010001221.1 GCA_020438265.1 Bacteroidota bacterium | reverse complement strand
TTTGCCTTGTAATTCTTCCGAGGGACCAGTAGTAACTTTATGATCTGGTGTAACGCCTTCTTCGATTTCAGTTCCGTCAGCAAGCGTGATTTTTGCTGCCGAGTATCGGTATCTCCATCCATTGGCCAATTCACTTCCCACTGCAAGTCCGCTTCCCCCACCCGTTGTGTCCTCAACAATTGTAACGTTAGAGAGCTGAGACATAAATCCTGCAAATACGTTACAGGAAGAATAACATTGGCGGTTGGTTAATAAAACAATCTCACCAGAATAAGTACCCAATTTTTCATTTTTATGTATAGTAATGTCTTCTTCCATGAGCTGGCCATCGTGATTAGGGGTGAATAATTTCCCTGATACAAGGTCTTCATTTACCAAAACAGACATCAACCGAGTAATATTATCAGCAGCTCCTCCCAGATTCCCTCTGACATCAATGATCAGCCCATCAGTATCCTGGAAGTATTGCAGTAAATATTGCAGCTGTTCATCGGTAAAATCTTTTCCAAACGAATTGTACTGTAAATACCCCACCGATTCGAGGATTGTATAGGTAAATGGTCCAATGGTCTTTTTTTGTCCCAGATATGTTCTTTCGATAAAATCAGGGTTGAAGTTGGCTGGTGCTTCCAAATACAGATCATAATAATTCCAGGTATTAAAACCGCTATACAGGCTCACATGCCCATCTTTTAATTCGCTTAAAGCTCCGGAAAGCACTGCAAATAAGGCTTCATCGCTCATGTCAGAGGAAATTTGTTCGGTGTAAATAGCGTGGACCTGATTCCAGTCTATGTCCTTCATATCGAAGAAAACATAATTTTCATTTACCTCAGACCACATGGCATCGAAGAGTTCGAGGTTGTCATTTTCAGGGTTCTCATCAAGGATTTTCCTGTCGCAGGAGCTAAAGATGAGAATTAAAAAGGCGAGGGTTAAAAAGTGATATATTTTCATTGTAATGATTTTAGAGAGTTGAATGAGTTAAGTACTAACACAAATTATAACATAATAAGATCTTGTTTAGGCTCTGATGAAGATCTCTCCCTTTGGTCGAGATGCCCCGCTAAACGCAGGAATGGCGATTTTATCGTTCCGACAAAAGGATTTATTCACCGCAGGTGGGCATCTCGACCACAGGGAGAGATCTTCCATACACCCTGAATATGAAACATTTGTAATACTACTTATTTGAGAAATAAAGGAATTTCCAATCCGACCTGAGAAAAAGTGTATTCCCTGCGCTCAGAAAGGGTATTTATCCCTCCCTGGAAGTCGAAGAATAGATTAACCTGTTTGTGTTTTAGCTTCCATTCCAGCGTTGCGCGGCTATGTACCTGAAAGACTTTGTTAAAGGATACCAAAGATCCTCCAAATAGAACCTCATTCATATCAACATCAAAATCTTCCAGGGGAAATAAACCAAGAGGGTAGGGGCGGGTGTTATAGGCCAGGAGAGCAATATCTCCCTCAATCGAAACGGTTAAAAAACTGGCAATGGGGTAATCAGCATAAATCGCAGGATTTACAGAAATGCTTAATTCGTAACCTGTGGGATTATTAGCCTGATGATTATAATTAACGAGATCATATAGTACAGCCGCCTTGCCACCGAGATAAATATTTACCCGATTGGTAGATAGCTTTTTCATATAGAACCAGGAAAAATGATATGCCTGGCGGGAGGCTGAGTTTAATTGATAATCAAACGCTTTTTCCAGTCTGGCTTCCAGGTTTGCTCCCATAATTTGAAAGCTCAAACCATGTAGTTTGGAGTCATTCTTTTTGTAAAAAGAGAATCCGGGTGAAACTCCCGCACCTGTATAAACCAGCGGCGAATGTCCCTG
>JAGQVA010001220.1 GCA_020438265.1 Bacteroidota bacterium | reverse complement strand
GGGGTTTTTAATACAATTGCGGGTTCTCTCATTTGTAAATGAAGAAATGTTTTGGGAGATGGCTGATCCATCAAATCCTGGTTTCTGTTGATTGCATAAACGCTGATTTTAACCGGTTTTGTCGTGTTAGCAGGTGCTAGATAAACAGCAGAGTTACCCGTTACCTGTTTAAGATTTCTGTTTCCAACCAAAAAATGTCCTTCGCCACTAATGATTTCCCAGTTATATATAAGTTCGTCCTGAAATAACAGGGTTTCTTTTTCACTCACTCCACAATCTGACGAGCAGGAATAGCCAATTTTTTCCTCATCCTGCTGGTCTTTGATGGTAAGGTATAATTTTTCCCCCCAGGCAAGAATCGTTGATTGAGAAATCGCTGGAATTTGGATGACCGGTTTTTCAAGCGTGCGTGTTTTTTCTGTTTCAATGATCAGCTCACAATCGGCGGTTTCTTTAGCTGGTTGATGAATTGGCACTGCCCGAAAAACTTTTCCTTTTACTTCAACCTGTATATCTACCTCTCCCTGACTATTTTTCTCTCCTTTAAACACAAGTTCAATCAACTCCTCCTTGTCTGAGTCTATATAACTTCGGGTTCCGATATCTTCTGCCTTTAATTGAATTCTGATGGTTTTCACTTCTCCAGGCAAAAGAATATCAGGAGGCCGAATAATGACATTTTCCCCATTGGCAGTGAGTTGATTTTCAGGCAAATACCCAACCTGAACAAAAGATACTTCATCCATTGGATTGATAATTTTCCAGGAAATACGTGTAGGACTATACAAATACCTCATCCAGTTTTCACCTTTTTCTCCGCATTTGGGCAGTGTGTGGCAACTCAAAGAGATCATATCGATGTCTTCTGCCTGGGCAGATAAAGCAAGAAAGCCGTCGCGACGTATGGTTGTTTGAAAGGTTTGAGTAAGCCCCAGATTTATGCCTGAGGCCTCGTTGGGAATCCAGTTGGGTTTACACATCGGATTCATGATGTCTTCTACATTTATGTTTTCGTCCCTGGAAAGGACTACATCTGTATCAACGATGTCTTCAAAGGGTTCAAAGATCATTCGATCAGCCAGTTCTATGATACCTTTGGGAATTTCCTTGTCCGAAGGCACCTGTAATTCCGGATCAATCCCGTAAAAGCTGAAAGAACGAAGCGTTTCCAGAAAGGCTTCTTTTTGATCTGCCGGACCCGTACAACTCAAGCTGTAAAAGGGAACGGTTACGGAAAAACTAAAAGTGGGTTCCTCATCTTTGGCTCCAAATACGCCTTCACTGAGCTGTAAACAAGCGTTATAGCCGTTGATTTTCATGGGGGTGGAACTGGTTCCTCCTGTTACACCCGTAAACCACTCTACAAAATCCGATTGACGGTAGCTTCTGGGTTCTCCACAACCTGCTGCTATGGCTCTGGATTCGTAATTAATATTGGCCTTTTTGGAAAAAACTCTCCCTTTTTCTTCCAGCCGAATCTCATAATTGGTACCATAAAAAACTACGGTAGTATCTCCCAGAAAACTTGTCACTTCCAGATCTCCCAAAGGTCCGGGTGGGACAAAACGGATTGTCATCCTTGAGCGCTCGATAGTGATGGGATCACTCTGGGCATACAGGTTGTTTTCAAAAGTGTTGAAAACATTGACCAGGACAAGGGAAATGAAAAAACAGATTCTGCGCATTATTCGTTTTTAAATCCTCCTAATCCTTTTGATAATCCGGTGAGATCGATAACCTGATATTCATTCATTTGATATGAAACATCAGCGTTTTCGTCTACTTTTTGCGCTTCCATGAAGAAGGTTTCTCCATTCTCATCCACGCCATCTATTTTAAGAATAAACCCT
>JAGQVA010001219.1 GCA_020438265.1 Bacteroidota bacterium | reverse complement strand
AGGCGCAGCCAATGTCGACGCCAATGGAGATGATTCTTTCCGCATCATTTCCGGAACACTTTCCGATCAAAAAATGGCTCCGACTATGGTAAAATCCGATAAAGCTACCGTAGTTCCTGGTTCTAAAGTGGCCGTTGCTTCCCGCCTGGATAAAAACGGTGCACAATTGCTCGCAGCCAGTTTTGAGAAAAACCGCTCTGTAACAGATGTTTCTATTGAACTGGATTTTGCCTACACCCTGCGTTATCCTGCAGCTCAGGGAAGAGCTGTGATTGACTGGAGCAGAGTACATACCGTCATGGACAGCATTGAGGGAAATTATTCCCGAACACATAAAGGCTTCTGGGATATGTTCCGCCCTGATAATGAGAGTTATACCTACGATGAGATGCGCAAATTCTACGAAAAATTCGAAGAGAAAAAAATCGTGGAAGTGCAGTTTGATGCCAATCAGGATGACGAAAGGGTGGACAAAGTAAGAGAAGCTTTCTTTGAGTATTTTATCAACCAAATGACAGAGCAAGGCGCAAATCAGGACCTGAATCCTCCAACTGCGAAAGAAGCTGATGTAAATCCGGATATCAAAAGAGGAAAAAGCTATAAATTCAATTTCTCTAAATTCAAGCAAACAGAACGCACTGGCCGTCAGGAATTTAACCTCAACTATCGTCTGGCGATTAAGCGCACATTTACCATTACAGGAAATCTGGGTAGCTGGTATGACGGCGTAAGAGATAATCCTCGTTGTGTTTCTTCAGTGAATCTGAATGATCCATTCTTTCAGCACAGAGATATCAACCTCATCCTTGACCTGGATGCTCAGGATATGTTTGACACTGAAGTCAACTATGTTACTGTCAGCGTCAGAAAGCGCCGCACAGACGGGCATGATTTCAGCGATAATGTAACCTTCGATAAAGAATTTATCAAAAACAACGGGGTAAAAGCTACATTAACTTACGCACGTGGAGAAGACCGTCGCCCTGACCTGTTTGAATACAAAATGCAGTGGAGCTTAAGAGGAGGAAAAGTTTTTCCTGAAAATCCGGCCTGGACACAGGGGAATTGGGAAGGAGTAACGATGGCGCCACCTATCAAACCCATGCTCATGGAGGTGGAAGCAGATCTTGACGAAATGAAGGCAGCCGGTGTTACAAGAATTACTGCCCAGATTCTTTATTCTAAATTCAACAAACTCGAAACTACCAATATTCATATCTCTCCTGCCAAAGGCCAGCCTCTGGTAGAGCAGAAACTCTTTGCTGACCGTTATGCCAGCGGGTATGCTTACCGCTACATTATCAATACCAAAGAACACGGGAAACTGGTATCTGAATGGAGTGAAAAGCAAAACGATGGATACCTCTTCGTAGCAATTGATCCTGAATTATTAGAAAAAGACACGCCCAAATTCAAAAAAGCACAGAAAAAAGGGCTCAATATTATCTCTGAAACCATTGACGAACTCGCCGCTCAGCCAGAGATCAAAGGCATGGACGTTTTTAAAACATTTTTTGACAAACTTACAAACCAGTAATAATGCAAAGACAATCTTATCTCAAAATGATGATATGGGTGATCCTTGGGCTCTTAATGAGTTCGATGGCTTTCGCCCAGCAAATTAACCTTGACAAACCTGTTAAAGCAGGTGAATTGACCCTGTTTCCTGCCATTGGAGATGAAAGCAAATACTATTATATCGCTGATAAACCTCGTTTGGCGACTGATGATAATGGCCGTCCCAGGTTTTCTTTCCTCAGATATGTGGAGAATGTACGCAGCAATGGAGAAGAGAATATTCGTGAAGGAGTAGGCGGAGGAATTGTACACGCAGTAGTAGAACTAAAAATTA
>JAGQVA010000120.1 GCA_020438265.1 Bacteroidota bacterium | reverse complement strand
ATTCAATAAATCCCTACTCTTTTTAGATACTAAAAAGAGTAGGGATTTATTTTTAAATATTTGATAATCAATCCATTAACACCCCATCCAATTATTTACATACAGCGCTAATCACTACCAAAATCCCTTACCTTTTTTATCTGATATTTACCTTTAACAGCTCGCCCCCAAAAACCAACAGTTCGCACACCGGATATTACCATTCATGTACTTTTTCCCAGCAGATCGGGATCGATGTATTATAATTGTACTTGAAAGGGCGATAATCCTGGATTACAAGAGCAAGGGCTAGGGTTGATTCTTCCGATGCGGAATAGAGTCCCCTAGTTTTTTTACAGGCTAAAGGTGAAAATCTTTAGCCTGTTTTTTTTATGCAAAGCCCCATCTCCAAAGGCTTAAAGCCAATTGCCACTAAAGATCCCAATCCTACCAATCCCACCGCATTCTTACCCATTGGAACTAAAAATGTCAGCCGGGCCTTTTTTATGCGTAAACTTGTAACATAACAGGACGGTAATCCTGGAATTACAAGAGCAAGGGCTAGGGTTGATTCTTCCGAACAGGGATGAGTCCCCTAGTTTTTTATATTGGGTTTTACCCAAACACTTATTTTACTTTTATTAGTTATCTTGCCATTCTCTTTTTGTCCTTTCGGGCTTTTATGCTACTTTCATCTTGCTTAAGATTGATGTATGACAAAACAAGGTTGGATCTGGTATTCGGTTCTGGGTATTTTTTACCTCAGCTTACTATATATTGCCTTTTCCTTTTACCAGCGTTCTAATAATATCCGCCTCATTCACGAAAACGAAGAACTGGAAGCCTCCTTTGAAGGTAATGACTGGGTCACCTGGGAAAATACCGAAAAAGGAGTCATTGCCAAACAGGTTCATCCTCTTCCTTTTTATAAACCACTTAACCAGTATAGAGTCGTAGAAGGTGTCAGACTTCGCAGTATAGATCACAATCCCATAGAGAGCAAAGAGGAAATTGATGCCATTTCCAAAGCGGCCAGACCCGGAAAAGTATTTGTCGCCACCTTCGAGCAGGTAGACCCTGGCTCTTTGACTGTTGAGACGAAAGAAACACTTTTCAGGAATGGATTCAGATTGACTTTTAGTTTCAACCGTTTTCCCATTTACTGGCATGTGATTGCCTGGATTGTTGGAATCGGTGCTTTCGTCTCCCTCATTATGCTGACGATCCTTATCCCTATGCCTATTGTGCGGGAAAACTGGCGGGAGAATATTCCGCTAATAGGAATTGTAGTAACGGCGCTGGTTTTTTTTCTGCTTCAATTAATGCGGCATTTATATCTGATTGTAGAAAGTAATCTGGTTTCTACAGGAGGGGAAAAAATATTCATTTTCGCGTATTGCCTTTTGCTGTTTGCTTATGCGATTTATTATTTCTATTTCAAGTCTGAAAGCAAGTCCTTTTTTCTGGCCTTACCTGCATTGGCGGTAGGAGGTTATTTCTTATATAGTTTTTACGACATTATTTTCATTGCCAAAGACCTGAAATATTTTCATAGTCTGATTGAGTCGTATTCTATTCTCTTTTTTCTGGTGAATATGGCAGGAGGAATCGGACTTTTCCTTACCTCCAAATGGGAGGAGCGATCTTTCCGTTCCCAATTAGGCTTACTTTCTGTTTTAGTTGTTTCCCTTTTGGGCATTTTCTATTATATACAGCCTGAGAGTGAGCGTATTTTTCATACAGAGCACGCATTTTTCCTTTATAATTTATTCCTCTTTTTCCCTCTGATAAATGCGACCTTCCTGCAGTTACAGTTTGGTAAGGTGAGCCTTGTAGTTACTCAAACTATTCAATATCTGGTAGGCCTTATAGTCAGTATTATTCTCTATTTGTTGGTGATTCAATTATTTGATTACACCCAGCCCAATATTCAATATAGAAAACTACTTGAATTTATCACCTTTATCATCCTAGTGGTTGTTTTAAGGCTGATTTACCTGTCCAATTCTGATAAACTGAGTAAATACTTTGTTTCCTCTCAACAGGAAAGAATGAAAAAATTTAAGGGATTCATTGCGAGAATTCCCCAGTTTACCTCTTCACAGGCTTTGCATAATGAATTGGAGATACAGCTCAAGCAGTTTTTTAATGCTGATAAAGTAACCATCTGGCAACGTTCTACTCAACCGGAATCAGAAAAAGAAAAAAGAGAGCACGAGCTAAAAAACAGCATTTATGGTCAGCTAACACGGGGGAATACCCCCTGGTCTAAAACCAAAGAAATTTCAGCTTTCCGGCTGACCAATGACCTGGAAAAATACGTCCTGAGCACTGATTTTACACTGATTTGTCCTATTACCATTGATAAGGACGAATATTGGCTGTTGATGTTGGGGAAGAAAAAACGAGGAGTTTACAACCTTTCTGACCTTGCCCTGATATCAGAATTGATTCAGCAGACCCAGCTTACTTTGAACGTATTACAGTTGATTCAAAGAGAAAAAGAGCTGATTCAGCAGACCTACGAGGCGAACCTTACCGCACTTCGTTCACAGATCAATCCTCACTTCCTTTTCAATACGCTAAACTCAATCAGTTATCTGGTACATGAATCACCCGATCTGGCAGAGGAAGCCATTGAAAAACTGGCTTTTATTTTCAGGTACACACTGAGAATGTCAAGCCAGAATTTTGTTTCCCTCAAAGAGGAAATGCAATTGATCTCGGCTTATCTGGATCTGGAGAAAGTGCGGTTTGGAGATCGGCTGGATACGGATGTAGATATTGACGCTGAAATTAAAGAAACACAGTTACCTGCTTTTATCCTTTCGACGCTGGTAGAAAACTGTATCAAACACGGAATTTCCAAAATTCTGGGGAAAGGCATGGTTTCTATTCATGCATTTAAGGAAAAGGATTATATGGTTTGTGAAGTGTATGACAACGGCCCCGGAATCGATCTTTCCAGAATTTACAAGAGTCACGGATTGAGCAATAGTATCGCCAGGCTGGAAAATATATATGACATGAAAAATCTCCTGCATTTTGAGAATACGGGAGATGGTACGCTGGTCAGATTAAAAATTCCGCTGGCGGAATTATCCCGGATGGATTGATGAACAATAGCTTGCGAACGGGAAAAACACCTTTGCAAATTGCCCTGAAAAACAATAAGTTACATTTTTTCAAATCCTTAGGCACGGCTTTTGATATAATCAACGTTATATAAAATGTAAATGCCGGGCTATATTCGGAGTTTCTCAAATTTTTTCTCTTCGCATTATTCCGTTCTTTTGCGATTATTCCCTAAATTCCAAACTGAAAGAAAAACTTTATTACATGTCCAAGTTTCGTGTACTTATAGCTGATGATGAGCTACCTGCGCGCAATAAAATGAAGCGCCTTCTCAAAAAATTTGACGATGTAGAAATCGTCCATGTTGCAGAAAATGGGCTTGATGCACTTGAGCACATCCATTCACTTAAACCTGATCTCATTTTCCTGGATATAGAAATGCCGGGATTAAACGGCCTGGAAGTTGCCGAAAACATTGATTTGGAAACTCCCCCTTCTGTTGTTTTTGCCACTGCTTACAGCGAGCACGCAATCAAAGCTTTTGAGCTGAATGCGCAGGACTATCTGCTTAAGCCTTTTAATGAAGAACGCCTGAGAGCGACCATTAATAAGGTTACAGAGAATAAAGCAGAAACCGTTCTTGACAAAAACAAAATTGCGGAAATTCTGAAATCAGAAATGGCAGAGGACATCAAAACGCCTTTCGCCAATAAAGTTCCGATTCCAACCCGAGACCGGTATAAACTGGTAGACTACAGCGAGGTTGTATGTATTGAAGTAGAAGAAAGAAGTGTGAGACTTCACACCAAGGAGAAATCCTACCTTCTCAACCATACGCTTGATACATTTGAACGAAAACTGCCTCAGGATCAGTTTTTCAGAGTAAATCGCTCCTGTATCATCGGTTTAAAACACGTAAAAGAAATCGTTATCTGGTTTGGAAACCGGTTTAAAATTATTCTTAGCAATGATAAAGAAGTAATCAGTAGCCGGGAAAAATCCAAAATCCTTAAGCAGGTTCTTAAGTTTTAATAACGACTCTTACTCTCGCATAACTTATATTCTCTGGCGATGGCTTTTATTAGCCATCGCCAGAGTTTTTTTATTTTTTATCATTGCGCCGTTTTTTAAAGCGGCGCATTTAAAAAACGGCGCAATGATATGGAACCATACATTCTTATGAATGAGAAGCCCCTTTAGTCTCAGAATAATATTTCATTCAATCTAATCTTTATTAATTTGCAGCGCAATTGATGTTAAACTGAATTAATCACTTCCCCATGCCGCATATCACCCTTGTTCCCACACCCATCGGAAATCTGGAAGACATAACCATGCGTGCCCTCCGAATCCTCAAAGAAGCTGACCTCATTGCTGCTGAAGATACCCGCACATCAGGAAAACTCCTCCAGCATTACCAAATAGAAACCCCAAAAATATCTTTGCATCAACATAATGAGCATAGCAAAGTACCGGCTTTACTTGAGAAATTGATTGAAGAAGATTTACACCTGGCAGTTATTACCGATGCGGGTACTCCGGGAATTTCAGATCCGGGGTTTCTGCTGGTGAGAGAGGCAATTCAACATCAAATTCCCATTGAAACTTTACCCGGTGCGACAGCTTTTGTTCCGGCCCTGGTTAATAGCGGTCTTCCCTCAGATCGGTTTGTATTCGAGGGGTTCCTTCCTGTGAAAAAGGGCCGTCAATCCAGACTTGACCAATTGGCAGAAGAAACCCGAACGATGGTTTTTTACGAATCTCCTTACAGATTAGTCAAAACATTGCAGAATTTTATTACTAAATTTGGGCCTGAAAGACCAGCCTGTGTCTGCCGGGAATTAACCAAAATACACGAAGAAACGGTCAGGGGCAGCCTGGAAGAAGTTGTGGATTATTTTAAAGACAAAAATATCAAAGGAGAGATTGTAGTGATTGTAAGCGGGCAAAAATAGAGATTATAAACGTCGTCTTCCTGACAATATGGCATGATTGGAGGTTAATTAGACCGAATTTGCCTGAGATGGAACAGTATTCGACTCGTTTATACAACATATATCCTCCAATGGATTATTCAAGATTATATTAATACATGGATCTGTCCCACATAGACCTGGATTTAGAACGCCTGATTCGTCGCACCGGAGAGTTTGCCGTAGAAGAGTTTAACCATTTTTCCACTGATCGCATTGAATATAAAGGAGATAATAATCCCTTTACTTATGTAGATGTCACTGCTGAGGAAATGCTTAAAACCGGTTGTAACCGGCTGATTCCCCTTTCAGGGTTTATTAATGAAGAAACCGAAAATGAACTAAGCAAAAATGGCTTTACCTGGATCATCGATCCCATTGACGGGACTTCCAACTTTATGAGCGGGATTCCCCATTTTTCGATTAGTGTAGCACTTCAATATGAGGAGGAGACAATCCTGGGATATGTGTATGAACCCGTAACCAAAGGTCTTTACAGAGCCCAGAGAGGAAAAGGGGCTACATTAAATGGAAATCCTATTTCGGTCAGTCCTTTCAAAGAAATGAATAAAGGGCTGGTGGCAACCGGATTTCCCTATGTACAGTTTTCATGGCAGGAGGAGTATATGAAAATTATCTCGGATGTACTGAATCAGGCTCACGGACTCCGGCGACTGGGTAGCGCCGCGTTAGATCTGGCTTATGTTGCCTGTGGCAAACTCACTGGTTTTTTTGAGTATAATCTCAATCCCTGGGACGTCGCTGCCGGAGCTTTACTCGTTACAGAAGCTGGGGGCAAGGTGACTGCCTGGGACGGGGGAGAAGAATTTATGAATCGCCGCCAAATCCTGGCGACTAATGGAAAAACGCACCAGCAGATGCTGGAAATTATCAAAGCAAGAACCCATTCCCTGAATATTTAGTAAAAACCTGAAAACACAAGAAGATAAATTGTAAAAGTAAAACCGCACGAAGATGCTGAATTTAATAAAGAAAATATTCCCCAGTAAAAAGGACCGGGATATCAAAGACCTTCTACCTCTCGTGAATGCGATTAATGAGGAGTATGCGAAGCTCAAAGATATTTCAGATGATGAGCTGAGAGGGAAAACCCTGGAATTCAAACAACGAATTCAGGAACATACCAAAGAAATCAGAGAACTGATTGCTGAGACAAAAAAACAGGCCGCCAAAGAAGCTGACATCACTCAAAAAGATGCGCTTTATAATGAAATCGATGAGTTGCAGAAACAGCATTATAGCCAACTCGATGAGATCATGGAGGAACTTGTACCTGAGGCTTTTGCTGTGGTCAAGGAAACTGCGAGAAGATTCACAGAAAACGGTAGTCTGAAAGTAGTTGCCAATGACTACGACCGTGAACTGGCTGAAACCCGCGAACATATTGAAATATCCGGAGCTACTGCTATCTGGAAAAATTCCTGGCTGGCTGCTGACGCCCGCATCAACTGGCACATGGTCCATTACGATGTACAGCTGATGGGAGGGGCAGTACTTCATCAGGGAAAAATTGCGGAGATGGCAACGGGAGAAGGTAAAACGCTGGTGGCAACGCTGCCGGTCTATCTTAATGCACTTGCAGGAATGGGAGTCCATTTAGTTACGGTAAACAATTACCTGGCACGCAGGGATGCTGAATGGAATGCTCCTATCTTCCAGTTCCACGGGATGACGGTTGATTGTATCGACTTACATCAGCCCAACTCTGATGATCGTAGAAAAGCCTATCAGGCTGATATTACTTACGGAACCAATAACGAATTCGGGTTTGATTATCTCCGGGATAATATGACAACCCATCCTGAATTTCTGGTTCAGAAAAATCATTTCTATGCCATCATTGATGAGATTGATTCAGTGTTGATTGATGAGGCGAGAACTCCTTTGATTATTTCTGGTCCCGTCCCGAGAGGAGATGTGCATGAATATAATGAGTTAAAACCCCGTATTGAACGACTGGTAAGAAAACAAAAAGCTCTTGTCAATCAATATCTCGCAGAAGCCAAAAAGAAAATCGCAGAAGGCAACGAAAATGACGAAGGAGGTCTGGCGCTTTTCCGTGCTTACAGAGGTTTGCCAAAAAACAATGCACTGATTAAATTTCTCAGTGAAACTGGTATCAAAGCTGTCATGAACAAGACGGAAGGGTTCTACATGCAGGACAATTCCAAGAATATGCACATCGCAGATGATCCGCTCTATTTCACAATTGACGAGAAAAACAATCAGATAGAAATGACCGATAAAGGTCGTGAATTGATTGCCAACGCAGGTGAAGATCCCGACCTCTTTGTCCTTCCTGATATTGCTGCCAAATTATCGGAAATAGAAGGCAATTTCGAGCTGGGTGATGATGAAAAGCTAAAACTTAAGGATGAAGTTGTCAAAGACTATTCTGAAAAATCAGAACGACTCCACGCCATTAACCAGTTATTAAAAGCCTATACTCTTTTTGAAAAAGATGTCGAATATATCGTTCAGGACGGGAAGGTAAATATTGTCGACGAACAAACAGGTCGTGTGTTACCAGGGCGTCGTTATTCTGACGGTCTGCATCAGGCAATTGAAGCCAAGGAAAATGTAAAAGTAGAAGCTGCTACACAGACTTTCGCTACGGTTACTTTACAGAACTATTTCCGGATGTATCACAAACTTTCGGGGATGACAGGTACTGCCGAAACGGAGGAAGCAGAATTCTTCGAAATCTATAAGCTCGATGTAGTAGTGATTCCAACCAATGTCCCAATTGCCAGGGATGACCGGGAGGATTTGATCTACAAAACCAAAAGAGAAAAACTCAACGCTGTTATTAACGAGATTGAGGTTTTGCGGGAAAAAGGCCAGCCTATTCTGGTTGGTACTACTTCAGTCGAAGTTTCGGAGTTGCTGAGCCGAATGCTGAAAATGAAACACATTCCCCATAACGTGCTCAATGCAAAACAGCACCAACGGGAAGCCGAAATTGTCGCAGAAGCAGGACAGCCAGGTGCGGTAACCATTGCTACCAACATGGCGGGAAGGGGTACAGATATTAAACTGGGAGAAGGAGTCAAGGAAAATGGTGGACTGGCTATCATTGGTACAGAAAGACACGAATCCAGAAGAATTGACCGCCAGTTAAGAGGACGTTCTGGACGTCAGGGAGACCCGGGAAGATCGCAGTTTTATGTCTCACTCGAAGATGATTTGATGCGTCTGTTTGGTTCAGACAGAATCTCCAAAGTCATGGACCGTCTCGGTCATCAGGAAGGCGACGTTATCCAGGCGTCTATGATTACCAAACAGATCTCCAACGCACAGCGAAAAGTTGAGGAAAACAACTTCGCCATGCGTAAGAGACTCCTCGAATATGACGACGTAATGAACTCTCAGCGGGAAGTAATCTACCGTCGCCGTCGTAACGCCCTTTATGGAGACCGTATCAAAATTGACCTTGACAACATGTTGCTGGACTTCTGCGGTACCCTCGTTACAGAGCATTTTGATATGACTGATGCGGAAGGACTACGTATGGATTGTCTTCGTTTTCTATCTGTTGATCCCAGAATTACAGAACAAGAACTGAACGACCTTTCCGAGAATGTTCTTGCAGAAAGAATCTATGACGAAGCGAAGGCTTTTTATGAAAGAAAAACCGTTGGTTTGGCCCAAACGCTCGCTCAGGGAATTGCAGCGATCAAACGCAATAATCCTCAAATTGAAAGGATTCTGATTCCATTTTCTGACGGTAGCCGCAAACTCCAAATTATTGTCAATATTGAAGAGGCAATGGAGTCCGATGGACGTGCGGTCATCAATGAGCTTGAAAAAGTCGCTTCTCTGGCGATTATTGATGATAAGTGGAAAACCCACCTGAGAGATATGGACGAACTGCGGCAGGCTGTTCAAAACGCCGTTTTTGAGCAAAAAGACCCGCTATTGATCTATAAAAAAGAAGCCTTCATGCTTTTTCAGCAGGCGCTGACTTTTATCAATCAGGAAATTTTGACTCTCCTTTTCAAAGCAGATCTTCACATTGAAGGAAGGGAACAGAATGCTGATAAAGTTAGCAATCGCAATCGCGATGACTTCAGCAATCTCAAAACCCGCCATGATGAGGTAGAAAAAACCCGTCAAAAACAAATGGAAGATGAGAGAAGAGTGATGGCCGCAGCAGGAGCCGAAGATCGGCCCCAGCGAAAGTTATCACGTACTGAGCGAAGGGCGCAGGAAAGAAAAGGGAAGAAAAAAGGCCGTAAATAGTATTTTATCTACGACTCAATATTCAACTATCCTAATATCAAATCATGCACCGGTAGATATATATTTCTACCGGTGTTTTTATTTTCTCAATTGCAGAGAGACAATGTGTTTGCTCACGGGAAATTCGCCCAGATTATCTACTACTTTTTGAACATCAGATAAAATCTCTCTATCAAATCCTTCCCGATAAAAGAGCGAGTTTTTCAGATATTTCATAAATGATTCTGCACTGGGAAAATGTATCTTATTTCTAAGCAAAGAGGGTTTCAAGCTCCTGAAACCACTTTTTTCACCAAAAGCAATTACCTCTTTGTGAAAATCGTCAAATACATAATCCATGAATGGTTCTACTTCATGATAAGTCCTGAGAATGCTCAGGAATTCCTGATTTGTCCCTGAATAGGGGCAGATAACCCAGAAAATGCCACCGGGCTTTAAAAGGCGATAAACATCATTGATGACCTTTCCCAAATCCTTTGTGTAATAAAGCGCATAAGAAGCATAAATCAGATCAAAGGTTCCTCCTTCCAGAGAATTAATCTTTTCCATTTCATCAAAACTGCCTTCGATTAATTCCAGTTGAGGAGGAGATGAATAATCTTTTTTCAATATATCAAGGCTTTCACCGGATAAATCAATCCCATAAAACTTACTCGAAGCCGAGAGTAATGGAGCAAATAACGAAACCTGCTTTCCGGTTCCACAACCCAAATCAAGGACGTTTGCTCCCAAAAGAAGCTCAGGAAACTGGCGAAGGCACCATTCATCAAAGTCACGGCTGGCGTGGCTGTTTGCAGAGAGGCGCGCGGTTAATTTGCTGGCTGAGCTTATATCTGAGGAGGATGATTTGGTTTGCATAGATTTAAAAATAATGGTTTTATTTTATTGTAGAGACGCGATTAATCGCGTCTCTACAATAAAATCAATGAAATTTATGGAATAAATATATTTTCTTCATCA
>JAGQVA010001218.1 GCA_020438265.1 Bacteroidota bacterium | reverse complement strand
CCCAGAATTAGTAAATCACAGGATCAGATTTCTTCCCTGGTAAATGAACTGACCAGCAAAGTTCTGGCCTCTTTTGTGGCCAAAGATCACATCAATACCACCTATCTCTCCAGTGAGCCCCCTGATTATGAGGCTTTTAAGGTCTTTGTGAGTTCATTTGATTATTTCGGAGTAGATGACGAACTGGCCATGCAAAAATTGCAGGCAGCCATTGCCCTTGATAGTAATTTTGTCGAGCCTTATAATACTATCCTGACTATTTATAATAATATGGGAAATTATGAGGCTGCAGACTCTATGCTTCAGCTTATCAAAAAAAAATTTCCCAGACTGAGTCCCTTTCGCCAGTACTTTTTGGGATATATGGAAGCCTTGCTTGACAGGGACATGGAAAGTGTGTTAAAGAATACAGATTTGATGGTTGAATTGGAACCCCAAAACATGATGGCTAATTATAGTTTGGGTTATAATTACGCCAATCTGAATTATTTTCAAAAAACTATTAGCATATTTGAGCGAATGGACACCAGCCTACTGATGGATTATACCATTACCAGTGCTGTAGCCTCCTGGTGGAACGAAGCCTATGGCCATTGTCTGATAAAGGTCGGTAGATATGATGATGCTCTGAAAATCCTGAAACTGATGAAGCCAGAGTTTGTCAACCGGGATAATCACATACTCCGGGCACAAATCTATATATATCAAAATAAACCTGAATTGCTCGAAAAAATGATCAGGGATATTCAGAAGCAGGAAAAATCACCTCTTTATATTAGCGAGATATACCACGCTGCTGCAATTACTTATGGATTGACAGGAAAAGCTGAGAAACAGAAACAATGGGCAGAAAAAGCACTGCAATATTCGAATTCTCAAAAAGAAACAGATAGTAACACATTGGCAGAATCATATTATTATGCCGGAGAATATGAAAAGGCGCTCCCTCTTTATCAGGAGGTGGCTGTAAACTCCTCTTTTGGCTCCATCTATTATACCGGAAAATGGCATTACCTCAGCAGGATTGGATGTATTTATGCCCGGTTGGGAAAAAATGATAAGGCAAGAGAAATCATTGAACAGTTGGAGAATATAGGTGATCCAAGACCATACGGCAGATATACTTACGGAATCTCACGAATTTTAGCACAATTGGGAGAAATCGAAAAATCCTCTCAAATGGCCCGAAAAGCCATGAAAGAGGGCTTTCCTAATGAATATGCGGAGTTTCGTTATGGGGATGATATTGATTTGCTGCCTTTACGTGGGTATGAGGAATTCGATGAATTTTTGGTGAGAGAGTAGAAGATCATTTATTTCCAATTCCAACTTTAGAATCCTCCAACTCCTCTCCAACTCTTAATCTGAATCCCATCACTTCTCCGTTGATCTTCATCTCCTGCATAAAATAACAGACCTTCTTGATTAGCCGCTATGTTATTCCATTTTCTTATTTTTTTTAAAAATCCAGCGTGAATGGTTTGTGAGACTTGAAGTCATATCGACAAATTAGGAATTCAAGTCCTAATTTGTCAAAATAAAGTATTATTTACCCATGATCTTCATAAATTGAAGAAATCTTTATAGAAAACGATAAATCTCATGTCCACCCGTCGCCTAGCCGCTATCATGTTTACCGACATCGTCGGCTATACCGCCATGATGCAGAAAAACGAAGCTGAAGGCATGGCAAAAGCCCATGCATTTCGCAAGGTCATGCAAACCCGGGTGGAAGCTCACCACGGCGAATTGCTGGAAATTCGTGGTGACGGTAGTCTGAGTGTTTTCAACAGCGCGGTAGATGCGGTAGCCTGCGCTAAAGAAATTCAGGAAACTTTGCGGGAAGATGTTCC
>JAGQVA010001217.1 GCA_020438265.1 Bacteroidota bacterium | reverse complement strand
TTCCCCCGGCTTATTCGATTACTACAAACACTTCCAGCATCTCCCTGCCATGGGGTTTGCGCTGGAAATCACCCGAATTCCCCAACCGGGGATTTTCACCTGCGCAGGAGGCGGATATATTGCCTCAGGAACAACAGAAAACATAAAAGCTCCCAAACCCTATTTACCTGAAGGAATCAAACTCCTGCCCAATGAAGGAGCCGGAGAGGTGCAAACACCTGTGAAGTATAAAGGGGAAGAAAAACTAAAGATTGGAGATCCGATTTTTTTCCGCCATAGCAAAGCCGGGGAGTTGTGTGAAAGATTTCAAACCTTATATTTGGTTTCCAAAGGCGAAATTGTGGATCAGGTAGAAACCTATCGCGGTGCGGGGCAATGTTTTTTATAAAACCGATAAAGAATTGCATTTATGAAAATCAAAAACTGGGGCAGAAACCTCGTTTTTAAGCCAGATCAGATTATTTACCCCAAGACAGAACAGGAGATTATTCAACTGGTCAAAAAAGCGGGAGCTGCGAATAAAAAAATTCGTGTCATTGGTACCGGGCATAGCTGGACTCCATTGGTTACCACTGATGATATTTTGGTTTCCATGAATAATTACCAGGGAATTATTGAAGTTGACTCCATTTCCCAAACTGCTTTGGTAAAAGCCGGAACGAAACTAAAACTCCTGGGAGAACTGTTGTTCAAAGAAAGGCTCGCCATGGAGAATCTGGGAGATATTGACGAACAGTCCATCGCGGGAGCTATCAGCACCGGAACACATGGAACAGGGATCATCTTCGGCACCATTTCCACCCAGATTATCGAAATGAGTTTTATTAATGGGAAAGGAGAAAAAATTACCTGTTCGCCCAAAAACAACCCCGCGATTTTCCGCGCCGCCCAAATCAGTTTGGGAGCTTTGGGAATTATTACAGAAATACGCCTTCGCCTCGTTCCGGCCTATAATCTGAAGTATGAAATGCGAAAGGGAAACCTGGAGGAAACCCTGAATAAGCTCAATATCTATAAAACCGAAAACCGGAATTTTGAATTTTACTGGTTTCCGCATACCATGGCCGTTCAGCTTAAATTCCTCAATCAGGTCGAAGAACATCCCCGAAATGTGGGTTTTGCAAAAACCTTTAACGATGTTGTCGTAGAAAACGGAATTTTTGGACTTCTCAGCAGAATCAGTCGTGCTTTCCCAGCCTTTGCTCCCCGAATTTCCAAAATCTGCGGTGCCGCCATTTCCAATAATATCTTCGTCAATCACAGCCATTTGATATTTGCTACAAAGAGACTAGTGAAGTTTTACGAAATGGAGTATAATATTCCCGCCGAAAACTTTGAGGCAGTAATCAAGGAAATGGTCTTCTCGATCAATGCGAATAAATACAGAGTTCACTTTCCGGTCGAATGCCGTTTCGTCAGAGGAGATGATATCACAATCAGTCCCGCCAATGGTCGAGACAGTGCCTATATCGCCATTCACATGTATAAAGGCATGGAGTATGAACGCTACTTTCAGGCGATGGAGAAGATTTTCCGCAAATATGGAGGCCGGCCCCATTATGGGAAGATGAATTATTTTGGAAAGAAAGATTTTGAAGCGGCCTATCCGGGATGGGGGGAGTTTATGGGGATCAGGCAGGAGATGGACCCTGGCGGAGTTTTTCTGAATCCTTATTTGCGGTCGATTTTGGTTTGAATTCTTGCTCCTTGACCCGGATTAAAATCGCGGGTCAATAATGGGGGATATATTGCTTCTGTAGAAGCTCTTGTTCTGCATCTGGTGATGCCCATTTTTCCCCGGATTAAAATCCGGGTCAATAGTGAGAACATTCTTGCTTCTGTGGAATCAATTAT
>JAGQVA010001216.1 GCA_020438265.1 Bacteroidota bacterium | reverse complement strand
GGTGACAATGCATGCGCTTTGTGGAGACACGCCGAACATTTCGGCGTGTTTTTAGCCAGCCAATGGCTGTCACCCCCGACGCGAAGCGATCGGGGGCCTCCATTAGCCGAAAAAGCAATTTAAAAGAAGATATGGGTAATCATTAGTTTTTTAAAGCGGCGCTAAAGCAAGACAACAAAGAACAAACCTACCGCTTAATAAACTTCACCGATTGATTACCCACAGTCAGGAAATAATATCCGGCAGGATAATGAGAAACATCCAATTGATTGCGAATCCCTCCCTGGTACATTACCTGTCCCTGGATATTAAAAACGCGCATTTCCTTCACATTTTTTGTTGCCAGATTGGGTATTTCAATAGAAATAAAATCTGTTGCCGGATTTGGATACAGCGTAATCGGACCCACTTCAGGGAGATCCTGAATCGCAGTATTATTTAACTCTGGCAATAAAACCAAACTATCTCCCACGAATGGATCAGCCCATTTTTCGTCGGTGTAGATATTATGACCGGTAAGGGTATGGAGGAATGCAACAAGGTTGTTTTTTTCCTGTTGAGTTAATTGCAAATTCTGGAGATTTCCCATAGGTCGGAGACGGTTGTCCAACATGGGATTCATGCTGGAAGGCAAAAGGGAATCATAATGATTGACAACCTGCATCAGATTTGTGAATACGCCTGTATGCATATAGGGCCCATTGGGTTGGCCCTGAGGATTGACGAGATCTCTCAGTGAAGGTGCGCGAGTATTTGTCAGGTCTACACCTCCGCCAAGCGAACCAATAATTCCATTATTACCTGCTATTGGATCAATATCAAATTCAGGTGGCTGGTGACATCCTGCACAACCCGCGCCACCACCGATTCTCACTCCATTTGCGTCTAGCACTGGAGGGGCTGTGAACAACATTTTACCCATATTTTCCTGTTGTGAAAAATTGGGGAATGGCATATTGGGATTAGGAACCATCGCTGCTCCTGTGTCATATTTTGCATCGAAAGACTGAATACTTCTTACAAATTGCGCGATAGCTTTTTGCATTCTTTCTTCTGTAATCATCGAATCGCCATAAACCAGCCCAAATAAACGGGGGTAATATTCAAGGTTTTCCATCCTGTGAATGAGTGAATCAAACCCAGGATCATCATTCTGGCCACTAAAACCCATCTCTGCATGATCCTGAATGGGAAGGGTTGCCTGAGCTTCAAAAGTTGCGGCTCTTTCATTCCAGAAAGCTGTACCTTCAATGGCAAACCTTGCATTGACCAATCGCATGGCATGCCTTCCTGTGGTTCCGTTTACGCCAATACTGGCGATTGCTGTATCACTAAATCCAAATTCCTGGTGGTGGCAACTTGCGCAGGATACGGTTCCATTTACAGATAATTGTTTATCGTAAAACAAAACCCTGCCCAGAGTTGCACCCATATCTGTGATGGGATTGTCTACCGGGGTATTGTCTTTTTGAATATAAACAGGGATTGGCTGATTGGCATAGTTGAATAGATTGTCGAGATCGATGGTACCTGAAATGGCAATGATGCTCAAAAAGGTAATGAGAAAGAGTTTCTGTTTCATTCTTGGTATTGATTTTCATGGTTAGATGCGTTTGAAAAAAAATACTTGCGGGGAGGAGAAAAAAAATTGAGATAAGTGCATTATGAAGGCAAAATTTACCTTCATAATGCACTTATCTCATGTTTTCTTATTGATGTCGATCCATCCTGATATCAATTCCCCCTCGGTTATTCCCGAATTTTGACAAATTATAAGTCAAACTCAGCATGAAATAACGCCCCAGAGAAACAATGCTTTCTTCCTGGATATAGTTCAATTCACTGGTCCGGCTA
>JAGQVA010001215.1 GCA_020438265.1 Bacteroidota bacterium | reverse complement strand
TCACAGGATTGGCGACCATAGACAAAAAACATTCCCGGAGCATCTACCGGGACAGCACCAATGACAGCAAAATCTTTATCTTCAGCTCTCAGACGCATGGTCGGCATCACTATCAGGTAATGAGAATTGATACAACCGGTCTGATGGGCTTTTGCTCCACGGATATAAATGCCTTTTTCATCCCGTTTGACAATGCGGCAAAACATATCCGGATCTTCCTGCTCATGAGGCGCTTTACTACGATCTCCTTTCACATCAGTCATAGCTCCTCCGATCACGTAGTTGTATTGATGCATGTGGGAGATGAAATCTTTTAACCTCTGATGGTAGGAAGTCTGGTGAGCCTGGTCTATTTCATAAGTAACCGAATAAAGCGAATTTAACGCATCCATGCCCACACAACGCTGAAAACAGGTGCCTGTATTCTGCCCCATTTTGCGCTGCATTTTATTCTGTAAAACCAGATCATGGGAACTCTGGGCAACATGCAAAAAACGACTTACTTTTTCTCCTGTAAATGGAGAAATGACAGAAGCCAGCTCAGGTTCTCTTAAAGCCAGATCGTACGTCTCTGCGACTGCATTGACAGAAGGGCGGATAATCGGGTGGTCTACAGGCTCATCAACCAACTCGCCCATCAGATATACTTTCAGATTTCGATTGCGGAGGCTTTGGATATAATCCTTTCCGGTTTGAATCTTAGTGTGTCCAATAAATGTATTTGATGAATGGCGCATATACCTTCATTAAGTAAGCGTTAATAGCTGATCCAAACATGATCGTATTCTCGGGGGGTAAATCTCTCTAATTATATTCCTATCAATGAGTGCAAGCAGAGAAAGGAATATTGTTAGCTAAAAATATATGATCGGTTGTATGATCTCAAAATCGCAAAGTTATTATTTAAGATCAATACATGACACAAAAATACTATCTATTTGTGCGATTACCTAACCTGAAGGCCAAACATGGCTTTATACTTCACCAACTACAATAACGGAAAGGCCCATTTGGTTAAATGTGATTTTGTCGATTATTCTAAAGATAGGAACCAATTTATTATAAAGATCCATTTGCCCTGATGGAATCGTTTCTTTTTTGAGAATGCTACCTGAAACAAACCATCCAAGAATGCCAATCAGGTTAAAATGAAACTTTTCCAGAATCCTGAATTGATTTTTTTCAAAGACTGCTGACATGGTCTTTTTGGTGTAGCGGCGATTGGTGGAAAAGGTTTTTGTCGAAGGTATTGTAGAGGGTCTGATAAGCCGGAACGAGGATGACAATTCGCCCATGGGGCTTTAATAATTTTTTACAATTAGCAAGAGCCAATACATCATCTTCGATGTGTTCGATCACATTGAGGGCGTAAAGATTATCGTATTTTCCAAGGTGATCAGCATATTCCTCCTCGAATGCAGGATGTACCAAATCCATTTTTACAATGTCGGAGAGATTATCATATTCGGAGAAATGATCTTCCAAAAAGCCGCAGTAATTTTCGCGAATATCACTCAGGCAGATTTCATGCCCATGATCCAGAAAGTATTTGGAGATATTGCCGATTCCACTGCCAATTTCGATGATATTGCCGGGTTTTAATCTTTTGGCTACGGTTTCAGCCATCCAATGGTTAAAATTATGGGCTGCTGCTATGGTTTCCAGCGTTTCAAGTCCTTCCTGATCCAGTTCTTTATATTCAAATTTGCGTACTTTTTCCATTACCTGATAAGTTTGTATTTAAGAATGCAATAAATGGCCCTGAAACCATCCCGCCAGCCAATTTTTTTCCCTTCTTCATAAGTTCGTCCATAATAGGAAATCCCTACTTCATAGATTCTCACTCCTTTGACTCTGGCTACCCT
>JAGQVA010001214.1 GCA_020438265.1 Bacteroidota bacterium | reverse complement strand
AAAATTGTTACTCCTGAACCGGGAGATATTGGGCTTTTTTCACCGACGCCTGGTGGAACGAATGTGACGCATGTAGGGATTTTTACGGGCTATTCACAGGACAAATCGCGGATTTATCTTCTTGGAGGAAATCAGAGCGATATGGTTAATATTTCAGGGTTTAAGACGGATACCCTGGTGGAATTCAGGCGTTTGACTCCAGAAGGAGAACCCGATATAGTTCACGATGAAAAGATTCTCAGGCGTGGAGATCGCGGCAGTGAGGTTGTAGCTTTACAGGATGCGCTGAAACTGGCGGGGTTTGATTGTGGGACTTCTGATGGGATATTTGGCAGAATGACGGAAACTGCTGTGATGGCTTTGCAGGCGACTAATTTAAACCTGTCTTCAACCGGCGTGTATGATGCTGAGACTAGGGCTTATCTGGTCAGCCTGATTACTTAGAGGATTTTTTACCCCTTCTAAAAGATTCTCTACTGTATACTTTTAAACTACATTTCATATCTCCCACAGATTACACTGATTTCACGGATCTAAACGCTTAGCAATCGGATTTATCTGTGGAATCTGTGATATCTATGGGAGGTTTTCAAAAAATACACGGGAGTGAGATTTTTATTACCCTTTAGCTAACGCCTAATAGCCAAAACCAAATCGCTAACAGCTTCCCATGCGACATAATTACAACTCTTTGCACGCTCTGTGATAGGTACCCCATCTTCAATTGAATTTACTTTGTCAGTATCATTTTTCAATTCCATTTTTTACTAACAAACAAATTCAATAATGATGAGTATCACGAAAAAAATCGGTTTTATTCTTGTTCTGATTCTGGGAATTACTTCACAGGTGTTAAGCCAAAATGCCTCTGAGCTCAAGTCTGACTCTGTCCTGGACTTAGTCACGCAAGCTAAAGCGGAAATACAGGTTGATGGACAAATTTTAAAAGTCAAAGTTCCCAATGAAACTTTTAGAAGGCACGTCCGCAAAATCCCCAGATCATCCTCCGGCTCCAGTAGCATTACTTTAACGGAAAAAACGCCAATCCCTGCTTCAATCATTCAAAAATATGGACTTTCTGCCAATGCTGTCTTTGTCACAGGTACAGTTCCCATTTATGAGGGAGCTGCTTTTACCCTGATTGAATTATCATTCACCAACTAGACAACCATCCCCGATGAAATATATCACTATCATAACCATCCTGATACTGAGTATCGGGATGGTTCCCACAAACCTTAAGGCTCAAAAGCGTCAGAAAGTCAAAGTTGTTTTTGAAGAATCAACCAATAAATACGGCCAATGCTGGGTATTTGCAGGCGTATTGAATGCTACTGACCAGCCGGGGAATACATCCCAAAACAATTTCCACGTTTGGACCGAAGTTTTTGTAGACGGTCAGTTTAAAATGCTTGTAATGGAAGACCTGACTTTAGCGCTTCGACAATATCTGGAATCCAACGCTACCATTGATGTGAAACCGAATAATGGGTTTTTCCGGGCGGGGAAGGCAGATATTATCTCGGATAAGAAGAAGGGGGTGATTGTGATAAAACAGAGAGTGGAATAACTTTTTAAATTTAACAAAAACACTGAGGCACAGGGAAGTATAGAACTTATTATGCGTTTCTCTGTGCCTCTGTGTTGATTTTTAAGACAATCTCATTATTCCCGCTCCCGGAAAAGCCACAGCCCCAGCATCGTCAAAGCCCCATTCAAAATCAAAATCTCAAATCCGAATTTATAACCCAACATCGGGCTCCCCAACTGAATCAAATAACTCAAGATCGGAGAAGCCACACACACCCAGGGCACCATATCATCCTGTACTTTTATTTTGGTAAATAATCCGAATGCGTAAAGTC
>JAGQVA010001213.1 GCA_020438265.1 Bacteroidota bacterium | reverse complement strand
CCCATTACCCCATAACCAAGTACAATGGCTCCACCTGCCAGCATCTGCCCTTTTCCTGCTTCGATTAATCCGGCATAGCTGAGGCCAACAAAAAAGAAAAATAAGAAAGCCAGAAGGTAAAGCAGGAGACTGTAGGGTTTGATCATTTGTTTGGCCATAGTATTCATTTTAAATAGTTGGTAAAAAGGGTTTGATGCTCTCCCTGTTTTAACACTTCATTAAAAGCATCTCCGACTTCTTTAATAATAACATGGGCTTCATTTTCCGGGCCTTTATTCAAGAATGAAAGCGAAAGAGAGACATGATTTAACTCTTTTAAATAACCCACATCAAAGACGAATTCTTTATGATTGATTGTGTATTCCTTTATCCCGCCATATTCCCTTAGCCTAATGTCAGAATCATTAAGTTGCCAAAAACCTTTAACAAATTTGAAAAAGATCTCATGCATTTCTCCTTTGACAGGTGTTAAAGCATAGTTTGAACTCCGGGTGATGTGTCCTTCCCAATTGGGTAACGGATCTAAATTCTTTTTCGTCAGAATGTATTTTCCATCCTCATTCTCCTGCCATTCAAAATAAGTGTAAACCCAATCAGGGCCAACTTCATAGGGCTCATGCAGCCGTGTTTCGGTTCTGTCGAATGGGATAGCATAAGCGCTATTGTCTTTAAAATTATAAATCAGAAGGGCATGAATAAACTCGGTCCTTATTTCAGGATGGTTTTTACTCCCCAGATAAACAAGTTCATTTTTATCCGGAGAAAACGCGAGTACCTGATTAGTATAGTAATTATCCGTATAACCAGTGCTTTTTTCAAAAGGGAAAATCGCCAGATCCTTTACCCGCAAAACGGTATTATCATTAACCAAGAGAAATTCTCCCCCAGCCAAAATACAATCAGTCGTATCTTCTCCAATCAGTATTTGCGTTTTTTTACCTGGTTGTCCACCTGCAGAATCAAGCCACTGTACACTGGCGTAATTAGAATATTTTTTCTCTATGAGGGTTAGTTTTGGCGCTTCGTTTTCCTCATTCACCAAATATACATTCCCGCTACCAATTAGGAGGGTTGGGGTAGGGGCATCCTGCAAATAATAGGTTTTCCAAATTCCTGATACTCCGGTATTTGCATCCAACTCTGGCGGAAAAGTAACAGGCTGATCCTGATAGAATATTTTGTATTTAGCATAAGTAGACTTAGATACAGTCCCTTCATTAGGTTTAAACCTTCGATCAACCACATTTCTTTTTTGAATGCGAAAAGGAGGATAAGTTAGGGTTTCTGTAGATGATCCGATATTTCCATTACATCCCAAAAAGGATAAAAAGCTTAATAAACCCATAATTGTTGTGAATAGTATGAGTGTCCGATTGATCATTTTTGTATCAAATTTACTTCCTCCTGAATAAGCCCTCTTTTTATTCTTCGCTAATCAAATAAGCCACTCCCAACAAAAAATTCGTCGATCTGGTCAAAACTTTGCCATCATTAAATACACGAACCTTACTGATACTATGAAGGCCAAGATTATGTCTTACTTCCAGGGTCAGGAATATATTTTCTTTTATGGCAATTCCTCCACCCAGGCCCGCAGTCAACCCCCAATCAAGTCGCTTAAAATTGTCAATATTATTTTCTTTTATTTTTGCAACGTTATTATATGGCTTGGTTATATTGGCCTGTTTAAGCAGAAACCCAAGATAAGGGCCAAAATTGGCAAAAATTCGCACATTTTCTCCAAACGAAAAGTGACCTAAAACAGGAATTGTCAAATAATCAAAGTTTGAAATATAGGTTGTTTCTCCCAGGGGTGCCCCCAATGGGTCTGTGATTTCTGCAGTAGATCTGGCCCCCTTCCTCTCA
>JAGQVA010001212.1 GCA_020438265.1 Bacteroidota bacterium | reverse complement strand
ATTCCATTACCTTGCATTCACGTCAGGAAATGGCTCCCGATGCCGTAGAAATCGTCAATATCTGGAAAGCCAATCCGCCGATTCCGGATTCCGTGGCCAGATATATTGATTCAAAAATGCTCATGTGGACGGATACCGCGTACTGGGATAGTAAAACGGGGCAATGTTCCTGGACGATCCAGTCTCATTATTTTAAAGATAAAATGCACTGTCAGGGCCAAACGATTTATGAACCCGCTCTTGGTGGTCGGGGGTGCAGAATCACCTTTCAGGGGGACATCCAGTGGGAAAAAGGTTTGCCGCTTTCTCTGGGTTTAATGGATGACCTGGTTTCCAAAGCGCTGGAGTCAATTATTGGGAAGGTGATTCCCAATAATTTCAGAAAGTTGACAGGGCATTTGGAGAAGTATATTGTGGAGGAATCGCTGTGAATCGGGTTAGTTTCAATATTTTACGATCTATTTCGGGTGAAAGAAAAATTATTTTGATTTTTCGTTGAAACACAATTTATTGTACCCCAGGATTCGTTTATAATCAAAGGGCCTAACGCTTGCAGTGGTATGGATCTTGCCCTAAGATCAGTATGTTACATTAATTGTAATTCCTAACATGAAAAAATCTTTGACGATTTTCCTTTTCCTTTCCCTCTTCTTTTTCTTTTCCGATTCCATAAAAGCACAGGACTATTCCACAGCCCTCGGTCTGCGTGTGGGGTCTGCCAATGGCATTTCTATTAAACAATTTGTCGGGTATAGTACAGCGATCGAAGGATTGGTTGTCTATCGCCGTGGTGGGTTAAGAGTCATTGGTTTGGCTGAACAGCATTTTTCGCTCGGCAGAAGGTCCAATACTTCCGTTTTTTTCGGTCTTGGTGGGCATTACGGATATAATTACCTCCTTGAAGGAGATCGTGGGCCATTGGAGGTTTATGGTGTAGATTTTATCGCCGGCCTTGAATATGTTTTCCCTCATTCAGATTTTATTTTTGCCGTTGATCTCAAACCCATGCTGGAACTCAAAAATGGGACAGCCATCTCTGGTAATAATGCCGGTGTCTCTCTTCGATATATGATTAATTAATTGGTGGTTAGCTTTTAGCTATTGACTTTTAGCTATCCAATGGCCAAGAGCTAATTGCAATTAGCTCTTGGCCAAATTATTGTATTAATCCTAAGAATTTCCTTATTTAAGACTCCTGAATTTTTCCGGATCACTTAATAAAATATTCATGAGTCAACAAAATATTTATGCTCTTTTGGTGGGTATTGATAAATACCTGCCTCCTGTTCCCTCGCTGGATGGATGTGTCAATGATATGCGGGCGATACGCGATTTTTTGATTAAAAGGGCTGATAGGAATGGTATTCCTTTACATCTGGAAGTGCTCGAAAATGATCAGGCTACCAGGGTAAATATTGTTACGAAATTTGAAACTCATCTGACCAAAGCCGGAAAAAACGATATCGCATTCTTTTATTATAGTGGTCATGGTTCTCAGGAGAATGCCCATAAAATTTTCTGGCCGCTGGAGGAAGACCATAAAAATGAAACCCTGGTTTGTTACGACAGTCGTATGCCGGATGGAATGGATCTGGCTGATAAAGAATTGGCTACATTGATTGAAATGGTAGCCGAAAAAAATCCCCATATTCTCTTTATTGCAGATTGTTGTAATTCGGGAGGAAATACAAGGGATCTCTCAAAAACGAAAAAAAGACAAGTAGAAACCTCTCCGGCAGTTCGGTCTCTGGATAGTTATATCCTGAAGAGAAATATTGGGAACACAAGAAGTGTTACAGTTGCGAGAGAAGATAATAATTTCCTTGTGCCGAATCCCCGGCATGTTGCCTTTGCAGCAGCTGATTCGAGCCAA
>JAGQVA010001211.1 GCA_020438265.1 Bacteroidota bacterium | reverse complement strand
AAGCGGAAAAAGCACTGGCTGAAAACGGAAAGGCTGTATATAATACCTATTGTTTGTCCTGCCACATGGAAGATGGTGGTGGTGTGCCGGGAATGAATCCCCCTTTGAGAAAAACCGACTGGGTAAACGGAGATAAGGAAAGGCTTATCAAAGTAGTGTTAAACGGCCTTTCTGAGGACGTAGAGATCAATGGAGAAACCTATTCTAATGTCATGGCGCCTCATGATTATCTTTCTGATGAAGACATCGCCAGCGTATTGACTTTTGTTCGTACCAATTTTGAGAATAATTCAGGTGCGGTGAGTGTGGAGGAAGTGGCAGCGGTGAGGGCGGCTAATTAGAGAGAGGATAATTTCAACCTCAACCTCAACCTCAACTTCAAGTTCAAAAGCAAATTTACCCATGCGAATATTTACTCAATTTTTTGCTGTTCTCCTATGCCTGATTGCCACAAGCACCTATAGTCAGGATACTTTTTCCATTGTCGCACTGGATTCCATTACAGGGGAAGTGGGTAGTGCTGGTGCGTCCTGTATTGATGCAAATAATGTTGTTGGTGGGGTGAGAGTCATCAGCGATATCATTTCTGGCCGGGGCGCTATTCATACTCAGGCTTCATATCACCCCTCAAATAAGACAAATGCCCGTAACCGGATGCTTGCCGGAGATTCTCCTTCCGAAATTATTAACTGGTTGATTGCTAATGATATCTTTGGAACGCCTGATGTGCGACAGTATGGAATCGTCGATTTTGACCCGGCTGGTCATCCCAGAGTTGCTGCTTATACAGGTGTTAACTGCATGGATTACAAAAGCCATATCATAGGGCCCAATTATGCCATTCAGGGTAATATCCTCCTGGGGCAGGAGATCCTGGATTCTATGGAAAACCGCTTCCTCAACACCAGTGGGACATTGGCAGATAAACTCATGGCTGCCTTGCAGGGCGCAAATGTTCCTGGTGCGGATACCCGCTGCCTGAGTGAAGGCGTTTCCTCGCTTTCGGCTTTTTTGCGTGTTTCCCGGCCTTCAGATCCTGTTGGTTTTAATTATGTCGATCTGCTGGTGGATAAAACTCCTTTTGGCGTAGAACCAATTGATTCCCTGCAAACGCTTTTTGATGCCTGGACTCCTCCGCAATGTGATGCCACGATTCCTAATGACGCGGTGGTCATAGACTCTGTGAAAACGGTAAATAGTTCCAACCAGTCATATTGGGTTTGTGAGGGAGATACCCTGAATCTAACGGGTAATAATAATACTGTCTTTCTTGAATCTAAAGCCGTTTTGGTGGGAAATATGGGGAATAATAACCGGATTTATGTAAAGGATAGTGCAGCTTTCGATGGAGGATCATTGCTTCTGCCAGAGGTCTATTTTCTCTCTGGTTCCAAATTAATTAATTCTGGTTTGGCCCCGACGTATTATTCCTGTGATTCGATTGTTTACGATTATACTGTGGCTCCTGAAAATGGATGTCTGGATAATACGAATCGATTGGAAGAAAATCAGTTTCAACGCCTGGGCTGGAAGGTTTTTCCAAATCCTGCAGAGGGAATCATTCAGCTACAATTAAATCAAGTGGTAACAGAAAACGGGGAAATTTCTGTATTTGACTTAACCGGGAAAAAGGTATTTGTCCAAAAAATAGAACCAGGGATGAAAAACTATCGCATCGAACTGAATCAAAAAATCTCAGGGTTTTACTTTTTGCAGATAAAGATTGATGATAGAGCAGGGGTAGAGAAATGGATGATTCGCTAAATTTCCTCAGCTTCCTCCAACACATAACACATCTTATTCAAATCCGAGTCATTCAGAATAAGTTTTCCCTGAAAGGTTACATAATCATCTGTAAAATAGACCTTATCAT
>JAGQVA010001210.1 GCA_020438265.1 Bacteroidota bacterium | reverse complement strand
AGATAAAACAGGAAATTTCAGAGATGATCTGAAAACAGACTTGCGCAGCAGTAACCCCCCAATTGCTTCATTTGATGAATTTGGGAATCTGATCGCACACAAAAAAGGCAAAATCCAGGTCATCGCCACCATGGGCAAACTCAAATCAAAACTGGATCTGGAAATAACCAAAAATCCCGTTGCCTCTCTCGAACTCAGTACCTATACACCCGAAGCCCGTGCAGGTGATGTGCTTGAGTTCCAACTGGTAGCCCGGGATAAATCAGGCAAAATGGTACAGGGCGTACCTGTGAGTTATTCTTTCCAGGGAATCGCAAGCAACCCCTCTTACACAGCAGCGGGAATGATTGCCCGGGATGGGCGATTTGTAGCGTATGAACCAGGAATGTATGCCGTAACGGCTATTTCTGGTATGGTTTCCGCTACCCGCAATCTTAATATTTTGCCTCGTGATATTCAGCGGCAAGTTGAGTTTGTAGGTCGCGGCACAGTGAATAAAGTTCACACTTCTGACCTCTGGGTTTGGGAAGGACAGGATGGAAGAGATTATGCTGTAACGGGTACCTGGGGAGCTGATGGGGAGGCATATTTCTGGGATGTTACAGATCCGGCGAATATCATTCCGATAGATACGGTTCAGGTTGATGCCAGAACAGTGAATGACGTCAAAGTTTCTGAAGATGGTAAAATCTGCGTTATCAGCCGCGAAGGAGCTTCCAACCGAAAAAATGGAATTGTCATTATCGACGTTGCTGATCCTCATAATGCTAATATTATCACGGAATATACCCAGGAATTGACGGGCGGAGTTCACAATTTATTTATTTACAAAAACCACGTTTACGCCCTCAGCAATGGAGAGCGATATGACATCATCAATATCGAAGACCCGGCCAAGCCTAAGAAGGTAGGTACTTTTGAATTGGATCGTCCGGGTCATGCCATTCACGATGTATGGATTGAGGATGGGATTGCCTATTCTTCCAACTGGAGGGATGGCGTTCAGGTAGTAGATATTGGCAATGGTGTGGCTGGAGGCTCCCCGGAAAAACCTGTTAAAATTACCGAATACGCCTATCCCAGTGGCTGGAATCACGCTGCATTTCCTTTCAGAAGTTCTTCTACCGGAAAATTTTACATTATCGCTGGTGATGAAGCATTTCCTAACGGATTATTTTTGGATGATCAGCCGACTTATGCAGGAGGTTATCTCCATGTAATTGATTTTACAGATATGGACAACCCGAAAGAAGTCGCCTATTATGAAGTTCCGGGAGCAGGTTCACATAATTTCTGGATTGAAGGAGAAACGCTTTATGTGGCCAATTATAATGCAGGATTAAGAGTCGTGGACATTTCGGGAGATCTGTTGGGTAATCTTTATGAGCAAGAAAGAGAAATTGGCTGGTTCAAGCCCACTGATAAAGAAGGTCGAATTCCCAATGCTCCAATGACCTGGGGGCCTCAACCTCACAAAGGCCATATTTTCTTTTCAGACTGGAATAGTGGAATCTGGTCTGTCAAGCTAAAAAGTGAAGAAAAAGACGTAAAATAATCTGCATGAACTTATTGAAATATATCATTCAACTATTCATTGGCCTGTTTTTTTTTCCATTGATCAGCCAGTCCCAAAATTATTATGTTTATGCTACGGCGGAATCAGAAGATGAAGTTGCTTTGGTCAAATTTGATGGAGAAAAAGCCGAAGCGATTGAACGAATTCCCGTCGGTACTTTTCCCACAGAAATTGAAGGCCCTCATGGAATTACTGTAGGGCCTGAAGGTAAATATTGGTATTTATCCATCGCTCATGGCATGCCCTATGGAAAACTGCTTAAATACGAGACCGGAACTAATAAACTCGTAGGAGAAAC
>JAGQVA010001209.1 GCA_020438265.1 Bacteroidota bacterium | reverse complement strand
CTGCCAGTGTTGTCGCAGGAGGCAATTGGTATCGTATCGATATGCCCGTGCCGTTTAAGATTGACAGCATTGGATTTTATGCTTCTTATATTTCTTTGGGAACCAATACAACTTTGATTACGGAAGAGACAAGACCAATTTCTCAGCGTACTTTTGATATTATTGACGGAGAATGGGTCGTTTCCCGAAGCAATAGTAACCGGGAACCGCTGATTCGGGCGGTGGTGAAGATTGATCAGGCGGTGGCGACGGTGGGGGTTGAAGAAAAGGCGATTGAGGAAGTCTCTCTGAATGTTTTTCCCAATCCTTCATCTGGAATATTGAATGTCAGGTTTAGGCAATCTGAATTTGGAGGAGGAATGCTCAAGATTATTGATATTCACGGGCGAAAGGTATATGGGGAGATTTTTGGACCGCTTTATGAGATGGATAAGACGATTGATTTGCGGCATTTGCCGGCGGGGGCATATTTTGTGCAGGTTGTCCGGAATGATGGAATTATTCAGAAGATTTGGATGAAAGGGGAGTAGAAACAGGGTGAGAGAGTCCCAATTATCTTTATGCTCCTTTAATGTTAGGGTCCAGTTCCAATTGAGTGGTAAAATGGAATTCTTCATTCTCTGCAACGCCTTCATATTCGAAGTCAATAAATAATTTGCAGCTCATTTCATATAAATTACCTTCCATCTTTTTCAAATTCATTTGTTGGATATCGCAAGGATTGTGCGCACTTCCCACATAAACAGAGATTTCTGTTTCATCATCTGGAGTGGTTGAAAGGGTAACTCCATCCAGGTTGGTAGCATCTTTGAGATCGAGATTCATCCACTCTATGACGATTTCAGTTTTATGAGGTTGGGACTCATATTCTAATCCTGAATCAAAAGGTGTCAGGGGAATATAAATCCTGTGAAAGAGCGTCTTCTTGAGACCGATATGTTGGTTTTCAAACCAATAGATCTCGATTTTTCCTTCTTTTGCGGATGTTTTTTGCTGTAGGTTTATTTGGGGCATATTATGGATTTATTCACGACCTCAAAATCAATTCTGCATCAATATTCAATTTATCATACAAAGCCTTAGCCAGGTCAAATGTCAATTTTCGTTTTCCATTTAAAACTTCGCTAATCCGCGAAGGCGATGTGCCTAATATTTTCGCCAGATCTTTTTGTTTCAATTTTCTCTGATACATTCTTAGTTCAATCATTTCCTTAAGGTTTTGCGGCTCAAAAGGAAAGTGATGTTCTTCGTAATCAGCAATTTGATCGGATAATTGATCTAATTCTTTAAATTCAGGAGAAGATGGATCTGTTTCATTGCCAACCGATTGGAGTAATTCTTCTACTCTTTGCAAGGCGTTTTGGTAAGTTTCTTGGGTAATAATTGGTTTCATTTCGTTACTAAATTGTAGTGGCATCAATCCTGTCATACTCGGCATGTGTCCCGATAAATCGAATATAAAGTTTTTGAGAAGCAAATATGATGATAGAAATGAAACGATAATCATTTCCTTTGATATTGAAAACAAATCGGTTGTTACCAACATAATCCACAGAAGAAAAATCCTTTTTTATCTCATTTAGGTTTTGCCAATCTGCTTTTCGGGTTATTTGGTGCCAGCTAAGTAGAGGGATTTTAGCTTGTGGATGTTTCTCTGCAAACTCCTTAGGGGTAACTACTCTCATTCATGGTTGTGTTTACGGATTTGAAATACTATCAGTTCCCAAATATAGAATATTATTTCTAATTATGGAAAAGTATTTTGCTTTTTGTATTTTTGGTCAAAGCTCTCCTTATTCCCCCAAAGGCAACCGAATCACAATCTCCGTCCCTTGTCCCTGCTCGCTCTGAATATCAATCGTCCCTTTGTGCTG
>JAGQVA010000119.1 GCA_020438265.1 Bacteroidota bacterium | reverse complement strand
CATTGAAAAATTCTTGAGATGCATATCGTTATTTCCTGTTAAAAAGCTAAAAAGGGTTAGCTCAAAATAGAAAATGTTATCCAATAATGGATTACTTGAATATTGATTAATTGCTTTCCCGATTCTTTCCATAGAGCTTCTATATTTGTCAAATGCTTCTGTAATCTGAAACATATCCAGCATGTGGATCTTTTGCCCTTTTCCTGCTCTGTCAATTCTTTTGGTTATATATGCCAATTCTCCGGAAGCTAATCGTATTAAACTTGAAGGTACGACCTTAATTCCGAAAGCTTCTGCCACTCTCATAGTCGCATGTTCATTCTCTGGCATTTGGGGATAATGTAAAGATGGCGGCTTAAAAATATAATTCCCTCCAAGTGCTCCTACTACCGTTAATCTGGCATTTTCCTGTGTTTTTTTTATCAGAGATAAGGATAATTTTGGCTGAACACCTGGAACAGTTACTCTTCGCTCCACTACATTTTTAGCCAGTTGAGACATTTGCTCAATAGAGTAAGGGAATTCTGGCGGAGGGAAAGTTCCAAAAAATTTCTTTGAACATTTTTCATGAAAATCTCTGCCTGACTCTAAAGGCTCATAACAATACAAACACTTATTCTCCATCTGCTTCTACAATTGGAATGACACTTACCGCACCAATACAGTTCTGACAACAAGCCAATAAAAGGCCCATACGATCATTGCGATTTATTTTCCAATTCTCTGAAGCAATATCCAACAACCAGCCTTCAGGAATCAGGCCTTCAAAAAATGGGAATAGTCGCTTGCTTGTATATGGCTTTTCTGCAACTGGCATGGTGAAAGTGAGGAACTCATCCGGATGCTCTTTCACAAAACCTTCATCATATTGAAAGATATATTCGCCAGCATCAGTCTCTTTGAGAATGCCCGCAAAAAAATCACGATAATATATTTTCCCTTGCCTCATTCTCTAATTCTTTACTGTTTACAGGAGCCAACTCATGACCAAACATTCGCAGTATCAGATTGACTTTTTCCAGGTTAAGATTTGTTTTTCCTTGTTCGATTTTCCTTAAAACCGTCAATGCCACTCCAGCTCTATCGGCAAACTCTTCCTGAGTCAACCCGGCCTCTTTCCTGCGTGTTTTTACAAATTCAGACAATCGCTTCATTATATGCATTTAGATATAATTCAAGACAAATGTACAAAATTATATGCAATTAAATATAAAATAATTGATTATCCAGAAATTATATGCTATTACATATAATTTTATCAGAAAGATTAGTTATGCGAATCAAGAGCAAAAAAGGGGATTAAAGACCCTGTTAAGGGTCAAACGTGGGTAGAATTATGTGAATTCCCCTTCTTCTCTCCGATTTTGGCGCCGCAACGGCGCCAAAATCGGAGGATATCGATGAAATCGTTTGATTTCTACCCACGTTTGGCTCTTAACAGAGCCTTTAAGAGGGTTTTAACACTTGATTTACATTAGTGATAAAAAACCTTCTTGAATAATTATTCCCCCAATATCTCCCCCAACACAGTGTTCAAAGCCTCCGGACGATCAATCGCCATAAAATGCCCACAATCGGGAATATAATACACCGGTACAGCAGGGTTTTCCTCACTCAGCTTTTTGATATGGGCATAACAGAGCGGATCTTCTTTAGCGATAATCAGGTATTTTTGGACATCAAGATTTTTAAATTTTTGGCTGACGAATGAGAGCTCATTTTCCTTTCTATTGTGGAGAGGTTCGTGAATGGTTTTTCGTTTTAAGGCGCTTGCTACCTCTTTGTAATCACTCAGAATATCGTCAATTCTCTGGTTGATTTCTTTGCCGCTACTTTTTGTATTCGTTCTCATCATCATTCGCAAGCCAAAGGAACTTACAAACATATCCTTTAACAAAGGCGTAGCCATCAATACTTCGCTAAAAGCGTCCAAAGGCGTTTTGAAAGGATAAAGGACGGTATTCAGGAGGATTAATTGCTTGACTTTTTCCTGGTTTTCACTGGCCCATAAAATAGTTGGAGGTCCTCCAATATCATGCGCTACCAGGGTAATTTTTTCGCCTTCTTCTAAATATGCCTTTAATACCAAATCCAGAATTTCCTTACTGCCTGTGAAGGAATAAGTGTGATCAATCGGTTTATCAGACTGCCCAAACCCCAGCCAATCGAGGGTGATTACCTGATAATCATTTTTTAGAGCATCAACCTGCGCACGCCATAATTTGGAATTGGTGGGCCAACCGTGAAGGAAGATAATTTTATCTCCTTTTCCTTCGGAGGAGGTAAAAATCTGGTGGTTTTGATATTTGAGGATTTGTTTCAGATTTTATGGAATCATTCATTGTGCCGGGTTTCAACCCGATTTTCATTCATTGTGCCGGGTTTCAACCCGGCAGCTCGGATGGCCCGGTCGTCACAGACGAAAATTAAAACCTTTTTTAAAAAGGTCAAAATTCTCGTACCATTCTTATAAATCCCGCAAAGCCTCCACCGGATTCGACCGCGCCGCTTTAAAGGTCTGATAACCAGTCGTCAGCAAAGCAATAACGATCACCATCATTGCTCCAAAAAGAAAAGCCCAGGGCTTTACATCGATTTTATAGGCAAAATTTTCCAGCCATTTATTCATAGCCCAATAGGCAACCGGCCAGGCAATCACATTGGAAATCAGGATCAGCCAGAAAAACTGACGGGAAAGCAGAATGATGATATGCTTATAAGATGCGCCCAATACTTTCCTGATACCAATCTCTTTGGTTCTCCGGGTAGCAGCCAGAGCGGTCAGGCCAAATAATCCTATGCAGGCAATAAAAATCGAAAGAATCGAACCAATCGTAATCGCTTTACTCCAACGCTTCTCACGTTCGTATTCTTTGCCCATATCTTCGTCCAGAAAGTGATACTCAAAGGGTTTTTGAGGGCGAATTTCCTCCCAGGCACTCCTTACACTGGCAATTGCCTGATCAATTTCGCCACCTTTCATTTTTACCATCAGATATCCGATTCCACGTGTAGGCTGCTGGTAAAGGATCATCGGATAAATATTGCTGCGCAGGTTTTGATAGTGATAATCTTTCACTACACCAATAATTTCAGGAGCTTCTATACCTGCAAAGGGTCTGTCTACAATATGCCCGATGGGGTTTTCTATTTCAAAGGATTTGAGGAATGATTCATTGACAATCAGCCCTTTGCTGGCGAGATCGTTTTTAAAATTTTCTCCTGCCAAAAGTTCGATTTCAAGCAGATCTATGTATTCAGGGTCAACATTAAACTCGTAAACGTATTTTGTATCTCCTTCATCTGTTTCAATCAGGCTCACATTATTTCCTCTGGTAAAGGAAGTTGAAGTACCGGAAACCGATACAATGGCAGATTCTGAAGCCAGTTTTTGTTTAAACTGACGGGCCAAACGGGCACCAGCAGCTTGCTCTCCTCTCATCGTTTGTAAGGGTACTACTAAAACCTGTTCTTCGGAGAAGCCTAAATTTACCTGCTGCACAAAATCCTGCTGCTGCTTCATGAGAATGGCTCCAACAATCAAAGCGATAGACAAGCCAAACTGGAAAATCAGACTTAAACGCGTAAGCCAGTTATTGCCGCCAATTTTAAAATTGCTTTTAAAAGTATCCAGTGTATCAATCCCGGACAGGACAAAAGCAGGATAACTACCCGCCAGAATTCCGGTAATCAGGGCCAAAACAATCAAGGAAGGAATGATCACAGGATCACGCCAAAGCTCCAGTTTTAGCTCATAACCTGTAATTTGATTTAAAAATGGCAAAAACAAATCGGCCAATACCATTGCAAAAATGATAGAAATAAAACTGAGGAAAATAGCCTCCATCCAAAACTGCCAGATCAGGTTTTTCCTTTGAGCACCAATGACTTTTCGGATACCAATTTCCTTTAATCGTCCTGAAGCTTTGGCATTGGTCAGGTTCATAAAATTGAAGCATGCAATCACAAGAACCAGTATTCCTATCAGAATCAAAGCATATAAATAAAATACATTCGTAGCCTCTTCCATTCCGGCCCCAAACCCACGATCCGACAAATGAAAATCAACTAAAGAAGAGAACAAAAATGCATAGTCGGTTTCGTCCTCGTTATCATTCGTCGAAATTTCCTTACCCATATACTTAAGGATAAATTCCGGCAGGCTTTTTTCCAGATCCTCAAGCTGAGAGACATTCCCAAGTCTGATAAAGGTATTAGTACTATAACTCATCCAGGAGTTCAACATATCGTCTTCACGGCCACGATAGGCATTAATCAATGGCATGATCATATTAAACCGCATGGAAGAATTTGACGGAATATTTTCCGCAACTCCACTAATCTGAAACTCTGTAAAAGCAGAATCCAGGTTAATTCGCACCATTTTTCCTATTGGAGACTCCCCAGGAAAATATTTATCAGCAAATTCCTGCGTAATGACCAGGTTTTCGCTTTGAGCCAGCACATGATCAGGATTTCCTGCTCTTAGCGGAAAGGTGAAAAAATCAAAAAAATTGGGATCTGCAAAGAGAGTTTTTTCCTTAAAATAAGTCCCATTCACATTCAGAATAATGTCTCTTTCATCCAGTCTCAGGGCCTGGGTAACCGAAGGAAAATCATCCTCCAAAGCTTGCCCCAAAGGTGCAGGCGTGCTGGAAAGGTAAAAACTTTTAAACTTGGCAGATATCCGAAAGATATTCTCTGCGTCCTTATGAAATGTATCATACGACCATTCATGTTTGGCAAAAACAAAAATCAGGATACAACAAGCCAGACCGATTGAAAGGCCCAGAATATTGATGGCAGTAATCAGCTTGTCTTTGCGAAGATTCCGCCAGGCGATTTTTATATAATTTCTTAGCATAATTGTTTCTTATTCGTCTCGGAGTGCTTGAATAGGGTTTTCAGAAATAGCTTTAATAATCTGGAAAAACAGGGTCAAAAATGTAATTGAGATGAGCAATAAAGCGGTATACACAAAAGTCATCAGACTCACTTCTATCCGATAAGGAAACTGTGTCAACCATTGATCCATTAACAGCCAGGCAACTGGAATACTAATCAAAAAAGACGCACCAATCAGCTTGACCAATTCTCCCGATAGAATCCAGGTAAGATGACTTGCTGAAGCTCCCAGCACCTTCCTGATCCCGATTTCCTTGGTTTTTTGTTCGACGACAAAAGCGACCAAAGCAAATAAGCCCAGGCAGGCAATCATGATAGCCAGCCCTGAAAAAATACTCATGACAGCCCCCATTCGGGTTTCTGTATTATACAGAGAGGCAAAATCCTGATTGAGAAACGAGTATTCAAAAATCGATTCGCGGTCAAAACTTTGCCAGGTTTCTTCCACTTTTGCCAATGTATGATTTAAGTTGTCCGTCTGACATTTCACCATCAGATAACCAAAATCGTTAGGAGACATCACAAAGACCAATGGTGCAATGGTTTTATGCAGCGATTCAAAATGGTAATCTTCTACAATGCCCAAAACTTGTCCCTGGTAAGTTTGATTATCGTCAAAATAATAGATCTGCTCCCCTACCGGGCGTTCCCAGTCGAATAATCTTGCAGCCGTTTCATTCAGGATAAAATAGATAGTTGTATCATCTTTTACTGGTGGGCGAAAAGATTCTCCGTCTCGCATCTTCAGGCCTAATGTTTCAAAATAATGATGATCTACACTTACAACCGAAACGTTTTGATCTGTTTCATTCAGTTTCCAGGCAATAGATTGCTGGTTAAAACGCCCTCCAGGTACATTGGAGACGGCAGTTGCACCTGAAATAGCAGGAGTTTTTAGAAGCTCTGCTTTCAAATTTTCTGCATTTTCCCGCATCGAACGGGTTTTCATGGGCACTATGACCAATTCCTCATCATTAAACCCCAGGTCAGCCTGCTGCAAAAAATGAAGCTGATTGTAAACCACAATGGTAGCAATGATCATCAGCGAGGAAATCCCAAACTGGAAAATAACCAGGCCTTTACGCAGGCGGGCTCCGTCCTGATGATTAAAAAACTTGGTTTTTAAGACCTCCACCGGCTTGAAGCCGGAGAGGAAAACAGCCGGATACACGCCTGCTCCCAGGATTATCATCGAAAATATTCCCATCAGGAGGAAAGCAATAGAGGTACTTCCCAGGATCTGCAAAGAAAGCTCTTTTTGCGTCAGTTCATTAAACCAGGGAAATAATAAATCGGTAATCACCAGTGCCAAAATCGTCGCAATCAAAAAATAAAGGAATGATTCTCCCAAAAATTGCCTGATAATCTGCCCCCGGTCCGCTCCCAGGGTCTTACGAAGGCCAATTTCACGTCCTCTTTCCATCGCACGGGCTGTGGTCAGATTTATATAATTGATACAGGCAATCGCCAGAATAAAAGCTCCTACTGCTAGAAAAATATAGATATAATTGATATCGCCATTGGGTTCCAGTTCCCATTTCAAGGCCGATATTAAGTGAATGTCAGTCATCTTTTGCAAACGAAAAGCGACTTCTCCTCCCAATAATGCTTCCTGGTAAGCCTCCGGCCAATTGAGATATCCCAAAGCCCATTCGGGTAGTTTCGCTTCTAATTCTTTCGCATTTACCCCTTCTTCCAACAATAGATAATTATAATGACCAAAATCACCCCATTGATAATATCCGCCAGTAGTTCGGGGCTTCAGGGAAACATAGGAAATCATAAAATCAAAATGCAGATGAGACTGGGCTGGTACATTGGCAATAACTGCCCCTACCTGATAATCTCGCTGGTTATTGAGTCGAAAGATTTTCCCGATAGCGCTTTCCCCTTCAAAATATTTTTGGGCTATAGCTTCAGTAATCACCACCATATTGGGCTCTCGCATGGCCTGATTGGGATTTCCTTCAATAATGGGGAAGGGAAATATTTCAAAAAAGGTCGAATCGGCAGATAAAAATCCTCCTTCTTCAAACCGTTTGTCTTCATACCTGACCTCAATGTCTGGTCGCGTAAGTCCCGGCCCCCAAAGGGGAGAAAGACTGACGGCGTTTTCTACCTCAGGCATATCTTTGACCAGTTCGTAGGTCATGGGATGTGGGGTACGGGTCTGGGGATTGGCATCTTCCCAATAGATCCGATAGATGCTATCAGCGTGGGTGTGGAACTTATCGTAGCTGAGTTCATCAATAATAAATACGCCAATGAACAGACACGCCGAAATTCCCACGGAAAGGCCCAATATATTGATCAGAGAGAAGCTTTTGTGCTTCAGGAGATTTCTGATGGCTATTTTCAGATGGTTTTTGAACATGGGTTATGTTTTTTTATTCCCGTAGAGACGCGATGAATCGCGTCTCTACAGCGCGCACATTAATCATTATTCATCACGCAATGCATTCACCGGATTTTCCGAAGCTGCCCGAATCACGTGATAAAACAAGGTCAAAGCGGTCAATACAATCAATATCAAAATGGTATAAATAAAAACGGAAGGTTTTAAATCCGTCCGATAGGCATATTGCTCCAGCCATTGCCGGGCAATCCACCAGGCAGGAACTGCGGCCAGTAATAAAGCCATTCCCACCAGACGTCCCATATCTTTGGACAATAATAATATCAGGTGTTGAACCGAAGCCCCCAGCACCTTGCGAATGCCAATTTCTTTGGTTCGTTTTTCTGTGATAAATGCAATCAGGCCAAACAATCCCAAACAAGCAATCACCACCACCAATCCCGCAAAAACACCAATCACTTCACCCAGTTGATTTTCCGTGCTGTACATCGAATCAAAAATCCGATCCAGAAAGAAATAGTCAATCGGGAATTCCGGGATCTTTGTGTCCCAGGTATTTTCGATAAAGCGAAGGGTTTCATTTACCTGATTGGGAGAAATTTTTACCATGAGATAAGAAACCTGTGAAGAATCAATATACATGGCCATGGGTTCAATTTTTTCCTTTAAAGAATGGTAGTGAAAATCTTTTACCACACCTACCACGGCTCCTCTTTGGTATCGCCATTCGCCAGCTTCATTTCTGGCCACAGGTCTTTCCAGATATTTTCCTACCGGATTTTCCCAATCCAGTTTTTTAGCTGCCGATTCATTAATGATAAACGCTCCTTTCAGATCTGAAGATATTTCACGGGAAAAATCTCTCCCTTTCACAATTTCCATTTTATGTGCTGAAATATAGTTGGGATCTACAGCGAAAATTCGGGGAGCAAAACGATCTTCAGGTCCTCCTCCTTCATATTTTAAAGGCATTCCCCAATCTCCGCCCCCCATCAGACCAGAAGTTGCCCCAACAGTCTGAATATTACCATTTTGCTGCCATTGGCTTCGTAAAATCTCTAATTCCTGTCTCACAGAACCATCGGGAATACGAATAGCCAGAAGTTCGTTTCGATCAAATCCCAGTTCCTTTTTGGAGATATAAGAAAGCTGCTCAAAGATCACCAGGGTTGCAAAAATCAATACCGCAGAGATGACAAACTGAAAAATAACCAGACTTTGCCTAAAAAAAGATTTCCCTTTTCCCGAGCGACTACTTCCCCCCAGCACTTCAATGGGTTTAAATGAAGACAAAAAGAAGGCAGGATAGATGCCGGCGAGTATTCCCATGATCATTGCGCCCAGAAAAATCACGGCTAACATCCCCGGATGATTGAGATAACTGATCGCCAGATTTTTCCCCGTCAATGCATTAAACCAGGGAAGGGAAAGGTCTGCAATGGCTAAAGAAATCATAGTCGCTATCAGACAAAGCAGGATTGACTCTCCCATAAACTGGGCGATCAACTGTTTTTTTCGTGCTCCGATTACCTTCCTGATTCCAACCTCTTTTGCCCGACCAGCTGATCTGGCAGTAGCTAAATTAATGAAATTGATACCAGCAATTGCCAATAAAAACAATGCCACCAACCCCAGAATATATAAGCGGCTGATGTCCCCGTTTTCCTGAAACTCCCGATGATAGTTGGAATGAAGATGAATATCTGTAATTGGCTGGAGCGAAACCTCTGAGTCAAATCTGGAATTAGCCATATATTTTTCTACAAATTCAGGAAATTTTTGCTCAAGTGTCCCAGGTTTAATCCCTTCCTTCAATAACAGATAGGTATAATAATTCGTCATTTCCCAGTCAGTCTTAAACCAGGCATCATGGGAATCAAAAGAAGCAATAAAATCGAAAGAAAAATGCGACTGGTCCGGCGGATCTTTGACAATACCTGTGATCCTGAAAACTTGCTCATTATCTATTTCTAATGTTTTCCCAACAGGATTTTCCCCGGCAAAATATTTCTTTCCAAATGATTCTGTAATCACCAGACTAAAGGGTTCATTTAAAACCTTTTGAGGATTTCCTACTACCATTTCAAAGGAAAAAACATCGAAAAAAGTAGAGTCCGCCAGAATTCCGCCCGGCTCAAAAAATGCCTTTTCTCCATTTTTAACCAGGCTTTTACCAAAAAAAGTCACCCGTGTATAGGTTTCAATCTCCGGAAAATCCTGCTGCATCACTGGTGCCCAGGGAGCCGCAGCTCTGGGAGTTCCTTCAGTAATATCTTCCTTATCTGTAATCAACAATCGGTAAATGCGGTCAGAATGAGCATGAAACCGGTCATAGCTCCATTCATCCAGAATATATACTGCAATCAGAATAAAGCAGGAAATTCCCAATGATAAACCAATGAGATTAATCAGGGTAAATCCTTTGTGTTTTTGGAGGTTTCTCCAGGCTATTTTCAGGTAGTTTTTGAACATGGTTCTATTTTTTGATTTCGCGGTCGAGACGCGATGAATCGCGTCTCTACGATGCGTCAAACCAAATATTATTCATATCGCAAACTATTAATCGGGTCCAACCGAGATGCTTTTATCGAATGATAACTCACGGTCAGTAAAGCAACCGCCAATGCTCCCAGACCAGCCAGCACAAAAATATCCGCAGTCAAATCCATTCGATAGGCAAAATCCTGCAGCCATTCCACAGAAATATACCAGGCCACAGGAAGCGCAAATACAAAGGCAATTCCGACCAAAATGGCAAAACGTTTGCTGACCATCACCATAATCCCCCAAACACTTGCTCCCAGAATTTTGCGAATGGCGATTTCCTTTGTCCTCTGTAAAATGGTGAATGACGCCAAGGCATACAACCCCAGGCTCGCAATAATGATAGCCAAAACAGTAGCGAAAGAAATCATTCGGGCCATATTCTCTTCAGTCTCATACATCTGGGCAAAGTTTTCATCAGGGAAAAAAGGCTCTGCTTCGGAAAGGGCTTCCAAATCTGTTAGTTTTTGGCGAATCGCAGGTAAGG
>JAGQVA010001208.1 GCA_020438265.1 Bacteroidota bacterium | reverse complement strand
CAAATCGAGCTCACCTATATATTCCTTTGAAGTGAATGAACCAATGGTATAATCACCGGGAAGAAAATTATCTTTGGTTTGGTTTACAAGTGATGTTACACTGTTTTCAAATACGGCGTCATCAGTTGGCTCAAACTCATAAAAATCGTTTTCACGAAGCTTGGTTTTACTACGAAGTCTTCCTCCGACTTTCAGAAAACTTTTATTTGTATTCTGTGAAAGAGGAATCTTAAGGTCAAGGCGGGCATTTCTGTCCACATCTTCTGTATATTGAAATTCTTCCGTAAGTGCGCCAATTTCCCAGGATGAGCCAGGGTTTTGAAAAGCCGGTTCAACCGCAGAAACAAAAGGCGTTTCTTCATTGGTAAAGTCAAGATTGAGCGGAACGGTACCGTCGGTTGCAATTTCGTAATAACGCTCATTCGGGCGATCTTCTGAAGCTTTGGAATAATTGGCAGACCAGTTAAGCTGAAGTTTGCCAAGAAGGTGTTCACCACCCAGATTAAAGGTCATCATTTCCTGATCCTCCAGGCGTGCGTTTTTAAGATTCGGAGTACCTGCTTTTGTTTCTCTTTGCAGTTCTCCAACCCATTGGCCATTGTCTTCTTCAATATCAGAAAATACAGCACGATAGCGACTTTCCCAGTCTTTGCGATGATTGTAAATCCCTTTCAGGTAAATGGTATGGTTGGCATTGGGTTTAAAGTCCAGTGCAGCAGAGTAACTCTGCCGAATGCGCTGAAGATAATACTGTCTGATTTGAATTTCTTCAGGCCAGTAAGATTCACCGTCATCATAACGATCATTGTCATTTGCATCGTCATACGTCCATTCTGATTCAATATTATCAGAACCGAGGTTATTATTGAAGTAAGAAGCACTCACAATGATACCCAGTTTGTTTTGCGCAAAACGCTCTCCATAGATCAAAGCACCATTAAAGGTAGGCTCATTGGCAAGCATATTATATCCACCACCCAGCGTAGCCGAAATTCTTCTTCCATAAGGGGCAGAACGCGTAACCAGGTTGATAGAGCCTCCGATTGCATCTGCGTCCATATCAGGAGTTACCGCCTTATTCACCTCAATCATCTGAATCATATCAGAAGGAATCAGATCAAGCTGAATCGAACGAATTTCAGCTTCCGCAGAAGGAATCCTTTCTCCATTTACAGTAATAGAATTCAGCTGAGGAGCCATTCCCCTTACCGAACCAAATCGCGCTTCTCCCTGGTCATATTGAACGCTTATACCAGGAATTCTTTTTAAAGCATCCCCAATATTCGCATCCGGGAAACGACCAATCTGATCTGAAGCCACAATATTGGACACATTAATATTGGAAAATTGCTGGTTGAAAGCTTTGGCCTGACCACGGATAATACCTGTGATCACAACCGCATCCAATTCCAGGGCACCTTCCAGCTTAAAATTGACTTCTGCAGTTTGTTCCGCAGTAACTTCCACCTCCTTAGACTGAGGTTCAAAACCTATATAAGTTACTTTGAGTGTACGCTTACCAGGCGTAACATTCAAAATGGTGTAAAATCCATCTCTGTCAGAGATTGCACCTTGCTCTTCATCAGTCATGAGCGTTGCTCCTGGTAAAGGCAGGTTATCCTCGCCGATAATTCGGCCCCGGATATTGCCATTCTGAGCTTGCATTCCTATGCTAAATAGTATGAGAGTAATGAATAGAAAAATTCTCATTGTTCATTGATTAAATTAGAAAGGGCAATAATAGAGAGGGGATGTGAAGCGCAGATTAGGGGTGTATTATCAATGATGTGGGTAATGTTAAGGGACCATTATTGCAGGGGGGATTTTCAATTATTCATGAAATCAATCAATAATTTTTGTGTTTTCTGTACATTC
>JAGQVA010001207.1 GCA_020438265.1 Bacteroidota bacterium | reverse complement strand
CTTTTTCATTTCGAGGTCTCCATTGATACTGGATTCGACTGGCAGAAGTAGAAATCGCTGACGAAAGCAGGGTTTTATCTCCCAGGACTAATTTATGATTAAGTCCTACCACGCCCATATCAGAGGACGACCGATCCTCCCAAAGAACCCCTTCTGTACTATCGGGAAGCAATCCGGTTTCATTTTCTTCAATATGGCTTAACCCTCCAAGGCCAAATACTGAAAAAGTCCCGAATTTTTGTGTCGGCAGGTTAATTTTAAAAGACAAATCCTGAAATACAGGTACCGCATCTCCCACAATATTAAGTCCTGCTTTTTGCAAAAGAGCAAGGCTTGAGTAACGGTAGTTAATCAGATAACTGGCTTGTTTGCCTTTTTGGAATGGGCCTTCGGCTGAGAAATCAAGTCCCAGGACTCCCGCACTCAGCGCATATTCGCGCTGTTCATTATTGCCATTGCGTAATCTGATGTCAAAGACCCCGGAAAGAGCATTTCCATATTCAGACGGAAAAGCTCCGGTTGAGAAGTCGGAATTAGCTAACATATTGGTACTGAGAATACTCACTGCACCGCTGGAAGCTCCCTCTTCGGAGAAATGATTCGGACTGGGAACTTCAATACCCTCTACACGCCAAAGCAGCATTCTGGGAGAATTTCCTCTGACAATGATTTCATTTTCTTCGTCGCTTTCGCCTCCGGTTACTCCTGCAAAGGATAGAGCCATTCGCGATGGATCGTTAAAACTACCGGCGTATCGTTTGGTTTCTTCTACAGTGAATGCCCGGGTGCTAACTACTGAAAGCTCATTGATGCTTGTGTTTTTGCCTGTATTGGCCTGAATGACTACTTCTTCTACTTCCAGAATAGACTCTACCATGTTGATATTGAGCACCATTTCTTTTCCGGCTGAAAGGAGAAGATTATTCAGATTTTGTTCTTCATAACCAAGAAAAGCGATTTTCAGGTCATGTCGTCCCAGAGGAATATTCTGGATTTTAAAATGGCCATTCTCATCAGTATGAGTGCCAAGTTGCAGATCGGGGATCATTACCCTGACTCCAGTCAAAGGCAGTTGTGTATCGGCATCTCTGACGGTTCCACGGATATTCTGGGTAATGGTTTGAGAAAAAGCGATGAGGGGGAAAACCAGGAGCATAAGTATTCCTGGCGTAATTTGGATTACGCGTTTCATAGATTTTCTGAGTTTTTATCAGTCGAATTAAATGGAATTACCGGGTAATCCAATTAAAAAAAAAAAAAAAAATGAAAGCGATAGAACTGTGTAAGTTGTTGATTATTAGTTTTTTAATATAGATGTTGTTGCCGATGGTTTGCCACCGGAATCACAAGACAAAAAAGGAGTATTTATATTTTCTCCATTTTTACTATATGACAATTCCGGGTTATATTTACCCTTATTCCCTATAAAAAATTATTTTCTAAAACGCTGAATTGCCTTATCCAAAGAAATCATCTCCCCATTTATGACCACATGTTTTTTCTTTCCGGCTTCTTCAAGAAAAAGAACAGGATTATTACCAATGTTGATTGAAGGATCGGGAAATGTATTTTGATCCATCAGAAAAATGGGCCAGTTTCTTACCTCTTTGTCTTCAGGTAATCGCTTTAAACGGAAGTAAGTATATCCTTCAGCAAATAAATCTTCAGGATTCATTTTATTCAGCTTTTTGAGTGAAGCAACTACTTTGGGATACACTTTGCCCGGAATAGCTTTTACTTCGGTCTCACCGGTGTATTCATGATAACCATAAAAATTATGGAGATCGCCCAAATCATCGATACTGGCTCCGAAAGTATAATTTCCATTCTGTCCCACGATTTGATATTGGCGGATTCCTATGTCCATCAGATACCA
>JAGQVA010001206.1 GCA_020438265.1 Bacteroidota bacterium | reverse complement strand
TACCTGAAAAAAAGGTAGACTACCTGGTCGGTTATTACTCGGAGCAATGTTTTGAATGAATTGTTGCGTTTTTTTATCAAAGACAAAAATCCCCTGAAAAATACTGCCAACAAGTAATTTATCTTCTCCATAAGGGATAACCGAAGATAAACCATGAACCATATTTCCCCGAAATTTGGAGTATCGTTTCACGGTTTTTGTCTGAGGATGAAATGCCAACAACTCGGTACTCATGGCAATCCATACCAGCGTGTCAGACTCTGGAAAGGCGGCACGACTTTGTCCAGGCGAAACACCATTGGGAAAATCTGGTCTGCCTTTGATTTCTTTTTCTGTTTTTTCTCCGAATACGGTCATTTCAAAGCCGTATTTTTTAGGAAAAAACGTGGAAATGACGCTAATCCCATTATTTTCTGAAATAACCGCAGATCTTTGTCCGTCCAGTGGGCCAATAATGGTATCATTGAACTGCTCAATCTCAAACCAATGGAGGCGACCTGTTTCTCCAATACCTGTGCGTACCCACAGGCGATTGCTTTGATCCAAATGAAAAGCATAATTATCTTCGAGAATTTCCTGACCCGATTCATCTTTCAGGCGGAATATGTCAAAATAATCCTTCTTCCGATTGTATCGATGGAGGGCATTATAGGTGGTAAACCATAGATTCGCCTGGTTATCTTCAAAAAAAGAGGAAGTAATGAGATTCCCTTGCAGGCTGTGCGGATCACCGGAATGAGGTTGATATACTTTCACCGAAAGGCCATCAAAACGGTTTAATCCATCAAGAGAACTTATCCAGACAAAACCTCGTGAATCCTTATAGACGAAAGCATTGGTGGCTTCGGATAAGCCATGATCAGGGGTAAGTTGTTGGAAGGAAAGAGCGAGATCCTGACCTGAAATGGTCACCATTGGAATACAAACCCAAAAAGATAGGCACAATATCCATAGGTTTTTATTCATAAGCATACGTTGTACTTCCTTATCAGGTAGTAGAAGGCTGAGGATTTACGCCCTTACTCAGGTCTATATCATAGGGATTCAGATAACGCTCCGGGTCTCCACAATCAGGTGGACAGGGAGCTAAACTTTCCAGTCCGAAAACATTTGTTTCTACCAAAAGCCTTTCGTCATTGCTGTTCACCGGTACTGCCGTGAGGGTGAGGGGTTTTATTTCTGTATGAAATTTAGGGGCAGGATCAGGGTGATTTTCAAGCTGATGACAATAGAACCGTATACCGGCACAACCTGGAACACTCAAAAGTTGATTCACAGAAAACTTGCTAAAGTATACACTAAAAAAACCTGATCTTTTTTCGCTGTCAGGGACACTGGCACCGTCTATTGTTAAGGCTTGTTGTCTCGGATCGGAATTATTTTGAGCTGTTACTTTGTTTAATCTTGAAGCAGGGGCAATTTCTTTTCCTCCACTTAAAACGAATTCAGTTCCGTTTGTTGTAAAAATATCATTTCGATTAACATCTACCCCTACTGCAATCAAGGAGCCATTTTCTTCATTGGGAAGAATGGTATTATTGCCTCCATTAGTGGTAGCCGGGTATAGCCGAATGCCAACATACGCTGGATTCATCTGCAATGAAATCAGGTCATTAATACTAAAAAATGCTTCTAATATGGGAGATGCGGATATCGCTTCAATCTTATTTGCATCAACAAAGCGGCATGTTTCATTACCAGAAAAAGGTTGGGCCATAAGTAGTTGTTTATAGTTAGTTAGGGATGAAAATAAGGATTAATTTTCTCCTCACCAATTTATTCCCAGCCCAGTTATACACAAATGTTATTCCACAGAGATGGTACAGAGATTCACATAGAATTAATGGGAAATCATACCATGAATCCCTACAAATAA
>JAGQVA010001205.1 GCA_020438265.1 Bacteroidota bacterium | reverse complement strand
TTATCCTGGTCCTGCTCATACAAAGGATAATATTGTCACCTGGTTTCCTGCTGAAAAAATGCTGTTTGGAGGTTGTATGCTTAAATCCCTGAAGTCAGGCAAAGGGAATCTCGCCGATGCTGTGATCGCACAATGGTCTCAAACCATCAGGAAAGTCAAGGAAACTTTTCCTGAGATTCAAATTGCAGTTCCCGGACATGGAGCTTATGGAAATATAGAGTTATTGGATTATACGATTGAGATGTTTGAAGAAAAGGATAAACAACCCTGATGAGGGTGAATTTGAGATAAGTGGTATTGCTATGATCCTGCTTCATTACTTACTCGAATTTATATTAAATTTTCGTAATATTGCCCTGCTAAAGGTTTTTTACCAAAAAATTTGTGCTGAATAGATTCAGGTACAGTTATTGTTAAATGCACTTTCTGACATCAACTTTAATTAAGAAAATGAAAAAGACTATCATTCATTTCATCTTTGCTCTGGCTTTTGTTTCTGGTTTGGCTATGCTGACCAGTTGTGGAGGTAGCAGCGAAGGAGATCACACACAAACGGAAGAACAAACTGAAGGTCATGATCACGGTGCCGAAGATCACGAACATGGCGATGCAGAAGAAGAAGTCGATCAAACTGGCCCGGAATACACCTCTGCCTATGTTTGCCCTATGCACTGCGAAGGGAGTGGCAGCGATGAGCCTGGCAAATGTCCGGTTTGTGGTATGGACTATATAGCCAATGAAGACGGTGGCGAAGCACATGACGACGAAGGTCACGATCATCACTAAGCCAACATTACCAAAGATTTTCAAAACCCCGGGAAAACAACCGTTTCTCCCGGGGTTTATTTTTTAGCATCAAAGTATAAAGAAATTGATTTCCTCCTATAAAGATCCCCTTTCCCCAACCTTTCATTTTTCTTACCTTTCCCCTATGCAAAAAAATCTACTCCTCACTACCCTCATCCTCATCAGCTGTTTTTTCACAATCTCAGCTCAGACTCCCCTAATCCCTCTCTGGGAAAACGGCGTCCCTTCCTGCCAAAACGAACAAGAAATGGAAGTTCGCAATGACGAGCGAATCGGTAGGGTCATTTCCAAAGTCAATCAGCCCACTCTGGAACTATTCCTACCCTCCGAATCCCAGTCTAATGGTACCGGAGTTGTCATTTGTCCCGGAGGAGGTTACACGATCCTCGCCTACGACTGGGAAGGCACCAGTATGGCCAAATGGTTAAATACACTGGGCGTGTCTGCCTTTGTGCTTCGTTATCGTCTGCCCCGCTGGGAAAGCGAAGAATGTCGCGATCAGGTGGCCCTGGCTGATGCACAAAGAGCCATTCGCCTTGTGCGCAGCAAAGCCAGTGAGTGGAAAGTCAATCCCGAAAAAATCGGAATTATGGGTTTTTCCGCCGGAGGACATCTTGCCTCTACCGCAGGCACGCATTATGATCGGGGCAATCCTCAGAGTAATGATCCCATTGAAAAACAAAGCTGCCGCCCTGATTTTATGATTCTGATGTATCCGGTTGTGACAATGGATTCCAATTACGCGCACATGGGTTCCCGCGAAAACCTGATCGGAAAAAACCCCAGTCCCGTCGAAGTTTTCTCCTTTTCCAATGAAAAAATGATCACGCCCGACACCCCTCCTACCCTGTTGATTCATGCGAATGACGATAAAGCTGTGGTTCCTGAAAACAGCGTACATTTTTATCTGGCTCTCCGGAAAAACGGCGTTCCGGCAGCCATGCATATATTTGATAAAGGCGAACATGGATTCTCTTTTGGAAAAGGAAAAGGGATTGTAGAAGAATGGCCGAAGTTGTGTGAGGGATGGTTGAGGGGGCGGGGGTTGCTGGAAAAGTTCTAACCCATT
>JAGQVA010001204.1 GCA_020438265.1 Bacteroidota bacterium | reverse complement strand
GGAATTGAGAAAGGAATTGAGAAAGGAATTGAGAAAGGAATTGAGAAAGGAATTGAGAAAGGAATTGAGAAAGGAATCGAGAAAGGAAGCGAGCAAGAGAAAAAGAAAATGGCATTTAAGCTATTTGATTCAAAGCTTTATAAGAAAAAATTAATTTCTCTTAAGGATATCTCCAGTCTGACAGGGTTTACTCTTGAAAAACTCAAAGATCTCAAAAAAGATTTCGACCAAAAGAAATCTTCCAAAGACAAAAAATAGCAAAAATCGAATTTGATTTTTAATGATAAAATGGGCCCATCCATCTTGGATGGGCTTTTTTTTGAAAAACTTTAACAAAACGTTAACACCCAAACCCCCTAAAAAAGAGATATATTTGTTGCTCAGATTATGAAACATATTATCTACTTCAAATATATTTTTTCCGCAGCCATTTTTATCTTCCTGACCTTTGCTCAGTTGGCTGCCCAGGGCATTGAAGCGCGTATTTCGGCTGATACGAATGAAATGCTCATTGGGGATCAGATTAACCTTACCCTGTCTGTCTCTCATACACCCAATGTCAAGGTTGAATGGCCTTTATTTGTGGATACGCTTGCTGGTTTTGATATAATCAGCAAAACCCAGGTGGAATCTGCCAATGCTGACAATAAAATCCTGGAATATCAGCAAATAACTCTCACCGCTTTTGATTCAGGATTTTACAGGATTCCTTCTATAGATATTCCTTATACAGTTGATGGTTCGGCAGATCCTAAAGCTACCTTTACCAATGCGGTCTCCATTAATGTTTTTACGGTTCCTATTGATACTACCCAGGATATAAAGGCGATCAAGGAAATTATTGGAGAACCACTTACTTTCGGAGACTATTTACCTTATATCATATTAGGTTTATTACTGGTTGGGCTGATTGGAGGAGGAATCTGGTATTTTTCCCGCCGGAACAAAGAAGAGCCTTTGGTCATTTCCAGACTCCAGCCTAAAATTCCTCCTCATGAAATTGCGATGAAAAAACTGGCGGATCTGGAAGCAGAGAGATTATGGCAAAAGGGAGAAATCAAGGCATATTATATTGGATTGACGGAAATCCTGAGAGAGTATATGGAAGGACGGTTTAATATCGCTGCGCTTGAATCCACAACTCACGAAATCATGCGAGATTTAGGTGGAATGGATCTAAAACCCATCCAAATGACCCATATTGGTGAACTTTTGGAAATGGCAGATCTGGCCAAGTTCGCCAAATTTAAACCCGGACAGAATGAGAATTTGCTAAGTATGGATACGGTGCGAACTTTTATTAAAGAAACCAAATCCTGGAAGGAAAAATCCGAAGGGGAAGAGAACAATAATAACAGTAACTCAAACGAAGAGGAAAAGATTTCAGAAACGATATCTGATTCAAAATAGATTATGATTGATTATTGGAACCAATTGGTATTTGCCAACCCGGGAATTTTCTTTTTGCTATTGATCCCGGTATTGCTGATTCTCTGGCAGGTGTGGAGATATCGTTATCTTTATCCAACCCTAAGGCTTCCTATTCTGGATGGCCTAAAAGGACATACCCGACCCGTCAGAGGATTTATCAAAAAATATTTATTTGTGCTACGTGTTCTGGGAGTCGCCTTTATCCTTGTTGCTCTGGCTCGTCCGCAAATCGCTTTTAATGAAGAAGAGGTTAATACTGAAGGAATTGATATAGTGATAGCACTGGATGTATCAGGAAGTATGGAAGCACTGGATTTTACGCCAGATCGATTGGGTGCTGCTAAAAATAAAGCGAGTGAGTTTGTCGCAGAAAGACCTAACGATCGTATCGGGCTGGTCGTATTTGCTGGTGAAAGTTTTACGCAGTGCCCACTGACGACAGACCAC
>JAGQVA010001203.1 GCA_020438265.1 Bacteroidota bacterium | reverse complement strand
TGGTACGATTTGGGGAACAGCTACCATTGGAACTTGTTCAAGCAGCGATACTGCAGTTATTGATATTTTTCCCGCCCTTTCAGCTCCTTCAGGTAATAATATCGATATATGTGGCCCGGGAGAGGTAAAGGTGGGTGCCTTGAGTAATGCTCAGACTATTCTTTGGTATGATGCGATGGCGGGAGGAAATGTACTCGGTTTTGGAGACTCTCTGGCTTTGAACCTGACAAATACGACCTCTGTTTATCCTGAAGGAATCAGTGCAGTCCCGCAATCGGTAGGCCCTCCGCTGAATAACCTTGGAAATGGTGGAACCTATAATTTTGGAGATGGCCGGGGAATTCAATTTGACGCTTATGAAGATATTATTATTCAGTCGATTGCGGTTTTCCCTTCTCAAACTTCTCCCAGTGTACCCCTGACAGTAGACATTGAATTAAGAGATAATCTGAATAATACTTTGGCTGTCAGGCCAGTGGTCTTAAACAATCCTGCCAATAAAGTAGAGATCCCGCTCTGGATTCCTGTCTCCGCTGGTACAACCTACAGTTTGGTCATTAACCATCTTCAGGGAGGTAATTTGTATTTAAACTTTAATAATACAGGATGGCCGTATGAGATTCCTGGTGTGGTGAAGCTGATAAGGTCAGTGCCCACCTCTATCAATTATTACTTCCTTTATGACTGGAAAGTAATAACAAATGATAAATTTTGTGTGAGTAACCGCTCCCAAATTGATGTGAACGTTTTACCAGCTCCCGTAGTTGATTTAGGGAAAGATACAGTCCTTTGTGGAGGAAATCCTTTATCTCTGGATGCAACCAACCCAGGGGCAACCTATTTGTGGAATACTGGCCAAACCAGTGCTTCTATTTCTGTAACTACCACAGATACCTTTTATGTGGATGTTGCCATCGGCAATTGTTCTACCAGTGATACCGTCCTGGTTTCAGCTTTTTCCAATCCCGTGGTAAGCGGTGTTGCAGACACTACGATTTGTGGTCCTCAGACGATTGCCATGAATGTCAACTCCTCTGGAATGCAGACTCTATGGTATAATGCAAGCAATCCAACGACAGTCGCTTCATTTGGTGAATCCTATTCTGTTGCATTTCCTGATACAACTACTTTCCTGATTCAAACGCTGAATGGCGTTTCAAGAAATCTGGGACCGGAAGAGAATACGATTGGAACGGGTGGAACCTATAGTTTTGGTGATGGCCGGGGTCTGCGGTTTGATGCTTATCAGGATTTTCTTTTGAAATCTGTGTTTGTATATCCCAAAACTACGAATGCAGGAAATCCTGTTATGTCATTTGACATAGAACTCCGAAATGCGGCCGGAACAGTTTTAAATAGTAGACATATAACTTATCAAAACCCTGCGCAGGTCAAAACTGAAGTTGAACTTTGGTTTAGTGTAAAAGCGGGAACAGGGCAAAAACTGGTGATAAACAATTTGGTTGGAGGAAATCTTTTCCTGAATTTTAATAATTCCCAATTTCCTTATGAATTTCCCGGTTTTGCCAAAATAACCAGTTCTGTAGAGTCTAATAATAATAACTCCAGCAATTATTTTTTCCTGTACGACTGGCAGATTCTCACTGATGGATTTACATGTAAAAGTAACATTGTTTCCAAGACAATAAATGTGAATCTTCCCTTGTCTTTACCCGATTCGATGTACCAATGTGAGGCTTTTGTATTTGACCCTCAGGTTTTCGCAAACAGTTATTCATGGAGCACGGGAGAAACTACCGGACCTATTTTTATTGATGAAACAGGAACATATATCCTTACTGTTTCTGATGGAGGTTCCTGTACAATTACTGATACCCTGAAAGTCGAACTGGCTGCTCCGGCAGGTTTGCCAGACGACGGG
>JAGQVA010001202.1 GCA_020438265.1 Bacteroidota bacterium | reverse complement strand
CAGGAAAACTGGCTGAAGAAAATCAAACCCAGGAGGAAATTGAGGACAGCGCTATCGTTTCTGAAATCAAGAAACTTCTGGCCAGCCACGTTCGTCCGGCAGTAGCTGCAGATGGCGGAGATATCATCTATGAATCATTTGATGAAGACGATGGGATTCTCAGACTAAGACTACAAGGAAGCTGCTCTGGTTGTCCTTCCTCTACCATTACTTTAAAAGCAGGGATTGAAGGACTTATGACACGAATGGTTCCTGCTGTAAAAAGTGTGGAAGCGGTTTAATGGCCGTTTAATAAGAGATATGATGTCACCCTGAGCGAAGTCGAAGGGACTAAGTACTTATCAATCATGCAGAAATCAAAAGGCCCTTCGACTTCGCTCAGGGTGACAACCCTTATTAAATGTCTTTGAATGAGAGCAATTAGGGCACAATTTATTGTTCTATAAAAAAGATGTTAACGCCGTTATATTTTCTACACCCTATTGAAAGCTCAATAACTCAATCTCAAACCTGAGTACAGCATTGCCAGGAATAGAACCTCTTCCCCGGATTCCATAAGCCAAGCCTGAAGGGATTATCATCGTCCCTTTACTTCCTTTTTTATACTTCAGGATTCCCTCTTGCCACCCCTGGATAAGCTGATATACAATAAGTGTGCGGGGAAAACCTTCAGATGAATCAAACACGGTTCCATCCATTAAAGTTCCTTCATAAATGATCTCTATACTACTGGTAACAGTCGGGTATTCAGTACCGGTACCGTCTTTATCCATGGTGTAGAATACCCCCCTTTCCGTCCATTCTCCCACCAGCCCCTGGTCAGCAACATAATCTTCAATAATGCCCTTATCTACTTCCAGTTGCTCATTAAAATCGAGGTCATCATCACAACCAGCCAGCAAAATAATTACTAAAAAAAAGTAAAGTATTTGATTTAATTTCATCTTAGGATTTTTGGTTAAGTTTATCAGTTAACGCAAAGTTAAACCTGAGTGTACCGCCTTACAAAAAAATTATTAACTTAATTGGAACATTTTAGCAATATTCCTTTAGCAGTTTATGAGATTAACGATACTTTTTTTCCTTTTTATGATTAGTTCTATGGGGTTTTCCCAGGATCGTTTTACAAGCAAATCATTTTCTACCCGATCAGAGGTGATCGCCACCCATGGTATGGCTGCAACCAGTCAGCCGCTGGCAACCCAGGTAGCATTGGACATCCTCAAACAGGGAGGCACTGCCGTTGATGCTGCGATTGCAGCCAATGCAATGCTCGGGCTGGTTGAACCTACGGGTTGCGGAATTGGAGGAGATTTATTTGCCATTGTCTGGGATGCAAAGTCCCAAAAGCTACACGGATTAAATGCATCCGGCCGTTCTCCCAAAGGGTTAGACATTTCCTATTTCCAAAGGAATGGAATGGATCAGATTCCATCCAGAGGGCCCCTGGCAGTTTCCGTACCGGGATGTGTGGATGGCTGGTTTGAACTCCATGACCGATTTGGGAAATTACCGATGGAAGTCATTCTGGCGCCCACGATCAGCTATGCCCGTGAAGGATTTCCCATGACTGAGGTCATCTCTTTTGAAATGGGTTATGACGCCCCTTATGTGAAAGATTTGCCCTATTTTGCTCAAACCTATTTACCCAATGGAAGACCTCCACAAAAAGGGGAAATATTTAAGAACCCCAAGCTGGCTTATACTATGGAACTCATTGCTGATGGTGGGAGAAAGGCATTTTACAAAGGAGAAATCGCAAAAAAAATTGCCAGCCACATGGAAGAACACGGAGGATTCATTACCCGGGACGACTTAACATCTCATCAATCTGAGTGGGTAGAACCCGTTTCGGTTAATTATCGGGGTTATGATGTATGGGAA
>JAGQVA010001201.1 GCA_020438265.1 Bacteroidota bacterium | reverse complement strand
CATTTCTATTTACAAAAGGCCATAGAATTGGAGCACTCCACCATCCCGCCCTATTTAACCGCAATGTATTCTTTGATTCCCGGAAAAAATGATGAGATCGCCGCTCTTATCCGCTCGGTTGTGATCGAAGAAATGATGCACATGACTATTTCTGCGAACATCCTGATCGCAACAGGGGGAGCTCCTAAAATTAATACAGCGGGCTTCATACCGTCTTATCCCGGTCCTTTACCTATGGGTATAGGGGATGGTTTAATTGTTCCTATTAAAGCCTTTTCAAAAGAATTGGTAAAAGATGTGTTCATGGCAATTGAAGAACCAGAAAACCCCATTCCTATCACAAGAGGGCTCACGGCTGTTGAAGAGGAATGGCATACGATTGGGCAGTTCTATAAGGCCCTCCAGGATAAGATTGAAGAACTCGGAGATAAGATCTTTACTGTTGGCCCGGAAAAGCAGGTACTCGACTGGTTTGCCCCGGATGAAAACATCCCGATTGTATCTGCTGCTTCGGCTATTAAAGCGATTGAGACCATTGTTGAAGAAGGAGAAGGTACATCGACCAGTCCATTTGTCCCGGGAGAATCAGCAGGAGATGAAAAGGCAGAGTCCCCGGAAGTAGCACATTATTACCTTTTTGAAGAAATTTATGAAGGGCGCAAAATTGAAGCAGATGGGAAGGGAGGATATGCTTTTTCTGGCCCAAAAATCAGCTTCGACAAAGATGGCGTTTACCCAATGATTGATAATCCTTCACAGGCAGACTATGATCCGGATAGTGAAGTTTCCATGCTTTCTAATAGTTTCACCTATGGATACAGCAGCCTGCTCAATGCACTTCATGATAGCTTCAATGGCAATCCCAATGCCATGGATACAGCCATAGGTCTTATGTATCAACTGAAACTCAACGCACAAAAGCTTATGTCTATGCCTGTTAAACCTGGAAGCAATAAAACTGCCGGTCCGGTTTTCCGCTACATCGCATCAAATCCATCGAAATAATTAAATCATTTATCTAACAATATTTATTATCCATGTCTCAAAAGCCACCCCCTCGTAATGTATTCCCCACCTTTGGAGTCCACAATCCCCCGAAGTATAGCCCGTGTAAATTCCCTGACGGAATTTACCCTCGCGCAGAAGGTGAACCATCCAATCCTGTATACCCTTTATATTGGTGTGCAAAATGGACAATGTATCGCGTCTATAGCGAAAATTACAGCAAGTATCTTCCCCCTTATGATGGTAAACCACCCAAAGAATTGGTTGAGGGTAAAGACTATGAGGTTTCTTATGGTGCTACCTATTACGACAGCACCTGGGGAGGAGGAAAAGGAGCCATGATGGAGTTTTATGACAAACGAAGTCTACCTATTTTTCCCATCGATAATAAATACACTTCTGCCTTTATATCGCTGGGGGATGATGCCTACTACCTGACCTGGGAAGATCGTCCGGATGGCATGCCCCCCATCAGCCATTTCTCCGAGTTAAACCATCCACCTCGTAGAGACTTTATTAAACATTTGCCATACTCGAAAGGAGATAGCAAGCAGCTGGGAGGAAAAATTCAGGGATACTCACTCTGGACAAGCCCCAGAGGGCAAAACCCGCCTGGTCCTCCCGTGCAAACAGGAGTTTCTCCTGACCGCACCAATGATGGTTGTATTATGTTTGGGTATGGATTCGAAAGTCATTGGCGCGAAGACGACTACGATAAGTACCACGCTCCATACCGGCATCCACAATCGTTTTACTTCTCAGGTTGTCCTGTATTGCCTAATAAGCCAAATGAACTCTATGCTCCGATGGTGAGCCAAAACTACACCGAATTCATTGCCAAACGCCCGGACCCTGCCGAAACCTGGGATCTTGTTGCGA
>JAGQVA010001200.1 GCA_020438265.1 Bacteroidota bacterium | reverse complement strand
ATTGATACGATGATGAGCCCCATTGATTCGATCAGATACTACGCCAGTTTGCTTCGGGCAGGATTTGTCGCTATGGATGTTCATACCGGAGAAATCAAAGCCTGGGTAGGAGGGATCAATCATCATTTTTTTCAGTATGATCAGGTAGAAGCTCCCAGACAGGTTGCATCATTATTCAAGCCCATTGTATATGCTGCCGGGCTGGAAAGTGGAAAAACACCTTGTACTTTTTACCCCAACCAGCAGAAAGTCTATGATAATAAAGGCTGGAAACCCAGAAATGCAGATGGAAAATACGGGGGAAAATATTCTCTTCATGGGGCGCTGACTCATTCTGTAAACACCATTTCGGTAAGATTATTACAGGAAGTCGGGTATGATAAAGTCCGCGAAATTGCTCAAAATTCAGGGATCACCGTTCCAATTGCCAATGATCCTACTGTTGCGCTCGGTACCGTTGAGACTTCACTACTGGAGATGGTTCAGGTTTATGCTACCATAGCCAATAGGGGAGTACACGTAAGTCCTCAATTGATTTCACATATCAAAAATGCAAAGGGAGAAACCATTTACCAGGCTGCTTCTACCCAAACTTCACAAGCAATGACTGCGCAAACCAGTCAGGAGCTGTTAAGCATGTTACGCAGAGTTGTCAATAGAGGCACAGCGGCAAGACTCCGCTGGAAATATGGCCTGAAAACAGATCTCGCAGGAAAAACCGGAACTTCTCAGAATCAGGCTGATGGGTGGTTTGTTGGTACCAGTGCCAATCTGGTAGCCGGAGCCTGGGTTGGGGGAGAGTTTCCCTCGATTCACTTCAAGTACATGCGATATGGTCAGGGAGCAGCCACAGCACTGCCGATCTTCGCTACTTTTTTTCGGCAAATTGAAGCTGATCCTGCAATCTCTCAAAAACTCACACAGCCCTTTGACTCCAGACATCTGGCTTCATCTCAGAAATTTACATGTCCTGAGTTTATGGAGGATTTGCAAAAGCTTGAACCCATGCAGATGAAATTGGCGCAGATTGATTCTTTGGCCAGACAAGTGCCAGTACCTGCCATGGTCTCTACTGCAATCAGGCAGTAATCAAGTATGTAAATCATATAAAAATCTTGTAATTTTCGGTTCATTCAGCCTAATTCACTAGAATGAAATCGAAACTTATTTACCTGATTATTCTGCTGTTTCTTTTTACTTCTTGTGGAATAATTCGTCAGGGGCAACAGGCGATTCAAAATTCTGCATCAATTATTCTTGAAAAAGAAGGATTCTCCCTCACCTGGGAAGATCACTTCCATTCCTTTAACCGGGATAGCTGGACAATTGGATTAAAAGACAGTATTTCGGGAGATATGGTTCCGGGAGCACATGGGCAATACCTGTTAAATGACAATTACGACGCTTATTTTACGGAAGACGATGTATATATCGAAAATGGGAACCTTATTTTACGAAATCAAAAAAGAGACATACAAGGATCAAGCCCTGACGGAACATTTTCCTATAGTTCCGGCTGGATAATGTCCATGCATAAAGTTTTTTTCCAGGAAGGATATTTAGAGGTAAAAGCAAAATTTCCCAAAGGCGATAAAGTCTGGCCGGCGATCTGGCTCATTCCGGAAGACCTTACCTGGTGCCCGGAATGGGACCTATTCGAGTATTTTGGCTATCGTAAAGACAAAGGGTATGATCAAATGGGAATGCATTTGTGTTACTCTTCCTATCCCAATCAGCAATGGGCCGATGAGTTTATGCCCGGTTTCGATCAAAATTATCATTGTGAAAAATGGCATACCTATGGGTTTGTCTGGACAAAAGAATACGCCGCCTGGTATATTGATGGGAAGGAAGTTCGCCGCCTGTTATCCGAAGGAATTGTAGAC
>JAGQVA010001199.1 GCA_020438265.1 Bacteroidota bacterium | reverse complement strand
GCCTGTACCCTCAGACTCTCCACCTCCCAGGATCATTCGCCAGCGCTTGAGTTTTTGTTCATCTGCCGGATTCATTCGCTAAACTCATAAGGATGTTCGATCAACTCTTCTTTATCAAGGCTAAAAATGGTGATTTTTGTCTTTTTCCCTTTCAGGCTTACCGTGCCCACCTCATCAATTTCATAGCCGGGCAGCCCTTCCAGGTATTGTTTCATCTGGGCAGTAATCAATAATCTTTTCCCGTATTCATTACATTTTCCCTGTATTCTGGCGGCAGTATTTAATACATCGCTGTGATAGGCAATTTCCTTTTTGATTACACCCACTTCTGCAACCATAACCATTCCCATATTCATTCCGGCTTTGAAGGCAGGTACCAGATCGTATTTATTGAAATAATAATCAGCGCGTCGCTGGATCGATGCTTCAAATCTGAAAAATGCTTCTACACAATTTCCTTTGGAAAGCCCGTTGGAAATCTTCCAGGTCAAAACGGCTTCGTCTCCCACATACTGGTAAATTTCTGCATCATGTTTATTTACTGCTTCTGTTAAATCAAAAAAGCAATCCTGAATCAATTCACTGTATAAAACATGTCCCAGTCGTTCGGCATAGGTCGTGGAGGATTTCAGGTCCAGAAACATAAAAATCCGTTCTTCCTCTTTTGGACTGTGGTATCTGCCGCTAATAATATTATAAAGAATACCCGGCCCAAACATCGAATTAATCTGCTTCAGGAGATTAAAAATAATGCTTACGACTCCTGTGTAGATCATTAAAACAATGGCTGTTTTCGATAAAATACTTTCCCGCCATATATCCTTATATTGAATGATATCAAAATCTCCCCCAAACAAACTATGTGTAATTAACAGAGTGGTAGCAATAATGACAAAAGTGGCTAAAATATGCGCGATCGTTCTAACCAAAATAATAACCCAATAGGAAGCCCGTCGCAATATTTCCCGATCCAGAGCCATGTCCAGCAAAGCGAAAATGAGCCCGAAAGCGATTCCTAAAACCAGGCTTTGAAGACAGATCATTTCAAAAACATGCAAACCTCCTTTCGCCACAGCCTCATACATCCCTTCTTCCTCAACTCCATATAATCGTATCAAGGCAAATATGAAAGATGCTCCAATCCATGATCCAATGCTATACCCGATATTTCTGAGATGTTTTTTGATTGTTTTGTTGATTTGCCTCTGAAATTAGAAAACCTCCGGGAAAAATGGGATTATTTTTTCAATAAGGTGGGGAAAATTGTGGGGAGATAGGAGGAAAACTTTATGGGAAATATTGATTTGCTATAATTATTAGTATGGAATTATGGGGAAATTGCTAATAGGAGTGTCTTTTTTGGAGTGTTTGAAAGCTAAGTTTTTGGTCTCTTTTATTTAATAGCAGTGTAATGAAAATTCCTTAGTTTACCTTTTGGTGTCATTGGGAGCTACGCGAACGCCTGCGGCTAATCTAAGTATCACGAGCGAAGCGAGTGAGATTTCTTCGTAATTATTTGACTTAAAGGTGTTTAGCCCCATCGCTTTGCTCTGGGTATTTAGATTCTTCGCGTAGCTCAGAATGACAATCAAAGATTGTGAAATATTGTTTACTCTTTACAATTCCTGCGAAATCTCAATTTTCAAAAACCTACGTTTTTTAAAATTAATCTCATTTCCATACAAGAAATCCCTGCATCTTGCCAACATCATTAACCTTAATAACATAAAATAATGTCCAACGCAATTAACTGGTTTGAAATCCCTGCTTCCAATTTTGAAAGAGCTGTAGATTTTTACAGCAAGGTTCTGGCTGCTCCCATTCATCAGAATGTAATGGCTAATCTTCAAATGGGTATTCTTCCTTATGAACAGGGCGAAATCGGT
>JAGQVA010000011.1 GCA_020438265.1 Bacteroidota bacterium | reverse complement strand
AACCATGAGGAATAGTGGTAATAATTTCCATTTTATAAGCCAGACGGTAATCTTGAGTATCCCATTTAAAATCACTGTCAGTAAACATTAACTGTGGACTGGGATAAAAACTTCCGGTTGGAATTGAAAAAGCCTGTGCGAGAGAATCGCTTCCTGGCATTTCCCACAAATATTTCTCTGCGTCCAATTCTGACAAAGCTGCTTCAATTGCCTGTTGGGGCGAAATACCCGGAGAAGAGAATTCCAAATCAATCCGGGGAAAGAATCCATTTGCCCGAATGGCCCTTCCATTCATTTCATGTATATACACTTTGAGATGTTCTACAGGTATCCCTTTGTGATATCGCTGGTAATGGTGGTGAGCGTAACCGATTTCATCATACGTTACTTTCTGCCAAACCAGATAGTCGTTAGGATTTAAGTGAAATAAACCTGGATAATTCTCTGCCAGTTGGTGGGCGGAAAAATGAGTGCCTGGTTTTAATTCTATCCATCCATCAAGATCATTGGGATAAACAATTTCAGATATAGACTGGGCCTTAAGTATTTGTGTATTTCCTAAAAATAACGAACAGAAAGACAAAATTAAGGCAGTAGATGAAAGTAACTTCATAGGGCAATAAATGTTAGAATTTAGCGTGAAATGTAACAATAAATTCGTTTTGTGGTAGCATCCTTTTTTGCGTTTTTGTCGTTTACTATAACTGAAGCGAAACCCTAACGAAATCGTTTTAGAAAAAAGAAAGGCTGGATATTTATTCCAACCTGTATGTCTAACTTAAAAAATTAATTAGCCTCCTTCAATGAACAACATCCTTGTACCGGTAAAACTCAGCTCCGACTTTAAAAATCACTTACGTTATGTAGCATCTGTTGCGACAAAATCAGCTGCGAAAGTCACCTTTTTTTATGCCGGTGCTAAAAAGCTCCCTCATTATGGAAAACCAACTTTCCAGACACAAGAAGAGGTTGAGTTATTAAAGCAATCTATTTCAAGTCAGTTAATTCATGATGCTATTACCTGGATCTCTGATACTTTTTCTGCAAAAAACATTGATTTTCAATTTAAGTTTGCTTCCAGAAATTCAGTTTCAGAGATTATCAAAGAAACAAATCAGGGCAATTATCAAATGGTGATTATGGGTACCCACTCAAGGTCTGGTCTGTTTAATTATTTTTCCAGCCATCTGGCCAGCAGAGTAATTGCAGGGGTAAAAACGCCGGTATTTGTTGTTCCTTCCAAAAGTAGCTTCAATGAAATTGAAAATATTACGTATGCGGTTGATTTAACTGATTATGATCCGGAAGTCATCCAACAGGTAAAGACAATTGCATCTATTTTTGATGCCAAACTGACGATTGCACATGTGAATGAAAGTGAGGTTGAAAAGGAAAGATATGTTCATAGTCTGGAGCAAACCATTTCCGATACATTAGATTACCCAAAAGTATACTATAAGTTTTTTGATCATGCTGATCCATTAAGGGGCATTATCAAATTTGTTAATCAAAATAATAGCCAGTTGGTGGCTATGATTAACCGTAAAAAGTTTTCCTGGAGAAGTCTCTTCCGTAGAAATAGTTTCACTCTTAAGATGACTCAGGAAACATCCGTTCCAATATTGGCTTTTAGTAAATTTTAGCCTTATTGAAGATAAAGTAGTAAAAACCGGCAGTCAGTCTACGATTGGCTGCCTTTTTCATTTGGGTAGGAAAACCCATCAGGTGGAGGATATAAATGTTGGTAATTCCACGGAGCAAAATCATCATAAGAGCTTTCTTCATCGCTCTCATCTTCCCAGTCGTATTTTTTCTTTTTGGGTCCTGATTTTCGATAAAAGAAGGCAACAACAGTACCGGCTATGGCTCCAAATAAATGAGATTCCCAGGAAACCCCGGGTTGAGTGGGAAGTATCCCCCAAACCACACCACCATAAAGAAAAGCTACAACCAGTGAAATCGCCATGGCTCTGACGTCCTTACGAAATACCCCGCTAAAAAACAGGAAAAATACAAGTGCATAGACTACCCCGCTGGCTCCAATGTGATAAGTTGAACGTGCTGCAACCCAAACCCAAAGACCAGGTGTAATATAACTGGCCAACAAAACGGGAGTAGCAATTTCGCGATAAAAATAAAGCACTCCTGTGGAGAGAAAAAGAAGAGGCAGAGAGTTGGATGTTATATGTCCCCAATCACCATGGATAAACGGAGAGGTGAAAATTCCCACAAATCCGCTTAACTTTCTTGGATAGACGCCCCATTGTGCCAGTTCTATCCCGGATAATTGTTCAAAAAGAAATACCAGCCAGATGGCAGCTACCCAGATAAGCGAGATGAGAAAACTATGTTTTAATTTGAGAAGATCGTTTTTCACAGAATTAGCATTTGAGTAATTAACGGAAATTAAAGGTCCTTCGTTGGGGCAATTGCCTATTCAGAATAAATGATATAAATTGAAACTCATTCATGCGAATATGGGGAAAAATCAGATATTGGAAGTTGAGGATCTGCGTATTGCTTTCGGTAAAAAAGAAGTCGTTAAAGGTATTTCCTTTTCACTTGAAAGGGGAAAAACATTGGGAATTGTGGGAGAGTCCGGGAGTGGAAAGTCAGTAACAGCCTTATCTCTGATGGGGCTTTTGCCGCAGCCTGGACATATTTCCGGGGGAATGATACAACTCAATTCATTATCAGAAGATGACAAAATCATTTCTCTTCATGAAAAAAGCCTGAAAAAAGTCCGTGGAAGCCAAATGGCGATGATTTTTCAGGAACCAAGTACGTTTCTTAACCCTGTACTCGCCTGTGGGAAACAGGTTGAAGAGATGTTAACCTTACACAGCCGGATTTCAGGCCGTGAAGCCAGGGAAAAAACTTTATCTCTTTTTCAGGAAGCAGGTCTCTCTCAGGAGAAGAGAATTTACGATTCGTTTCCTCATCAGCTCTCAGGTGGGCAAAAACAGAGGTTGATGATTGCTATGGCCATTGCAGGGAAACCTCGGATATTAATTGCAGATGAACCTACCACAGCGCTTGATGTAACAGTTCAACGCGGAATTCTGGATTTGCTTATTCGCTTACAGGCCGAAAACCAGATGTCAATGATTTTTATAAGTCATGATCTTGGAGTTGTGGGGGAAATGGCTGATGATGTCTTGGTATTGTCTAACGGCCAGCAAATGGAGTTTAGCCCGGTCGAAGAGATTTTTTTATCTCCTCAAAATCCTTATACCCGGGGATTACTGGCCTGTCGCCCTCCTCTTGATAAAAAGATAAAAAGACTCCTGACGATAGATGATTTTATGGATGGCGAAAGAAATATTGATTTTGTGGAAGAGTCTTATCCGGCAGAAGATGAGTCTGGCCTACCCATCTTGCAAGTTCGGAATCTTAAAACCTGGTTTGGTAAAAAAAGCTTTCCGTGGCAAAAAAAATCGTATGTCAAAGCTGTTGATGATGTTAGTTTTGAAATCTTCGCTGGAAAAACCTTAGGGCTGGTGGGAGAATCCGGATGTGGAAAATCAACCCTGGCGCGCTCAGTGCTTAGATTGATAGAACCCCGGGAAGGAAGGATTATCTTTGATCAGAAAGATTTAGGCAAAATGGGGCAAAAAGAATTAAGGGCAGAAAGGAAAAATATGCAGATTATTTTTCAGGATCCCTATAGCACCCTAAATCCCCGGATACCGATTGGAAAGTCTCTTACAGAACCTATGCGGATATACAATATTGGTAATTCGGATGCAGAACGCGAAGAAATGGCTATGAAGTTGCTGGACAGAGTAGAACTTCCAGGCACTTTTTTATCCCGCTTTCCTCATCAACTTTCCGGAGGCCAGCGCCAGAGAATTAGTATAGCCCGGGCTTTATCCCTGAATCCCAGGCTGATTATTTGTGATGAAATTGTTTCGGCATTGGATGTATCTATTCAGGCAAAAATTCTGAATTTACTGAAAGACCTGCAAGAAGTGTTTGGGCTGGCCTATTTGTTTATATCTCATGACCTGAGTGTGGTGCGATTTATGAGCGATAAGGTTATGGTTATGAAGGATGGAAAAATTGTGGAGGAAGGGCCAGATATTTACGATTCTCCTAGAGAGGCCTATACACAAAAGCTTTTGGAGGCGATTCCTGTAGGGAATCTTGAAGCTGTCCAGGAAGCCAGAAGTACCCGGCTGAAACTGAAGTCCTCATTTGACCAAATAAAAAAAGGCTGATCTGATAAGACCAGCCTTTTGTATATAATATTTATGGTAATTATCTGATTACCAGTTTTCTTGTTGCAGAACCTTTAGAAGTTTTTACTTTCAGTAAGTAAAGTCCAGCAGACAAATGAGTCATGTTAAATGTTTCTCTGTGATAGAGTGCATTTTCCATTTTTCTGGCAGTAATTTGCTTACCACTCAGATCGATCAGTTCCATTGTTACTGCATCCAGATTTTGCATTTCGAGGTTAACCTCGAAAGTTCCCTGGCTTGGGTTTGGAACGATACTCATCGTATTGATACCCGCTCTCAGCTCGTCTGAAATTCCATCAGTATTGGTTACACAAGGTTCTCCAGTACCACTTACTTCGATTACAGCAGAGTCTAACTTAACACATCCATTAGCGTCAGTAATTGTGGCATAATAGGTACCACCACAAAGACCAAAGATAAATGGAGAGTTATTCTGAGTGAATCCATCAGGGCCAGTCCAGTTAACAGTATAGGTACCTGAACCCCCGGCAGGAGTCGCAGTCAGTGTTCCGGTAGGAGGAACGCTGGTATTCGGAGTAGCTGTCATACTGTTGGTTAACTCTGCAGGTTCAGATACTGAAACAGTAAGAGAATCCACACAGCTATTAGCGTCAGTTACATATACTGTATAGGATCCACCACCCAATCCAGAGATAGCAGGAGTTGTTTGTCCGGATGACCATGAATAAGTTAAAGCTCCGGTTCCTCCGAAAGCAGAAGCAGAAGCAGTTCCGCTAACATCTCCGAAACAGTCTAATGTTGATCCAGATCCGGCAAGATTGATTCCTGAAGGTTCAGTGATAGTAACGCTGATGAATGAAGAACAACCGTTTGCATCAGTAGCAGTTACGGTGTGTGCTCCAGCTCCCAGACTAACTGCTGTAGCAGTATTCTCGCCATTATCCCACATATAAGTAACTGTTCCTGTTCCACCTGTTGCAGTAACAGTAGCGCTACCATTATTCTCACCATTACAAGTGATATCGGTCGATCCTGAAATTGTCAAAGCAGGAGCGTTTGCATTGTTTAGCGTATAAGTGAAGGCTGCAAAACATCCTACAGAATCGGTAACAACAACTGAGTAAATACCGGCTGCCAGGTTTAATGCTGAATCAGTACTTGATCCGTTGCTCCATTCATAAGTGTAAGGAGTCGCTACACCGCCACTGGCTGCTACTGCTAATGCACCATCAGACATTCCACAATCAGGAGCGATTTGTGTAATGGCACCTGTAATAGGCATTTCCTTACAGTTGAAGAAAAACTCAGCAGGAATAGTGAAGTCAGAGTTATCAAAGCTTACATCACTGAAGTACCAGAAATCAACTGGGTTGAGCAGAGATGTTCCTGGAGGTCCAATGTCCATAATAACAGTTGGAATGGTATGCGTCTGTGCTTTGTCGTAGAATGCAACAGGAGAAATTTTAGGCATGATAGCTCTGGAAGCCCAGTTAGCATCATCTCCTGTAAAGTTTACCTGAGGAGTGATCAATTGAAGATCTACGTCATATCCGGCACCAATTAAGTTAGGTGTACTATTGTCAGTACCACCAACTCCAGTTGTGTCAGAATCTGTCCAGGTAAAGAATACTTTCTCACCACCAGGTGAACGAGAAGCCTGCATCCATGGGTCAGCAGTGGTGAAATCACTGGTAGTACCAGTTTGATCTCCAAAAGTTCCACGCAAAGTAGCCTGATCTCCAAGCTTTACCATGTTCATATCTCCGTAAGAGTCAGGAGTGAAATCGAAGATATTATATCCTACAGAACCAAAGATGCTATAACCAGGATCAGTATAGGTTCCATCTGAGTTGGAGAAAGTACCAGGTCCTACCACAGCCGCGATATGAGGATTACCGTTTTTATCAACGGTCATGTCAAAATTAAACGCAGTTGTAGGCATGTCAGAAACAGGAATTGTATCCAGGGTATTGGTATCAATATCAATGAATCCATTTCCAATACCAGCTCCTGCTGATAAAAGACCGAAGTTGGTGTAACGGGTAAAGTCAAATTCCTGGAATGCACTCCAGGTATTTCCTCCGTCAGTAGAAGTAGACCAACAAGGAGCATAAACAGAATCCTGATTTCCTATCAGGTCTCCCAGGAAAGCAACATGTCCTACCGTTCCGTCCGGGCTAAAGGCAATATTGAGCCCTGCTCTGCGAGGGTTGCCATCAAAGGTCAGACTGTAGTTAGGACTAATAGTGGTTACTGTAGACCATAGAACGGTATTTGTAGTGCTATCATAAAGACCTTTGTTGATGATCAGATTACTACCCACATTGGTTCCATCCCAACTCCATGAACCATACCAGAATTCTCCAGGTACTCTTTGAGTCAGAGAATAACTAAAATACTGGTTTCCTGCCTGGAAAGGATAAACTTCCTGAGCAGAAACAGGTGTAGTGGTAACATTAGTTACCAGACCCAATACATTTCCATCCCAGCCAGAACCGGCAGCGGTAAGAACCGGACCTGAATATACCATAGCCAGGTTTGATGGATCAGTAGCTTGCCCTGGAGGAAGGAATAATGCTGCGTTAGGATAACGGGAGGCTTGAGAATACAGTGGGTTAATAGGACCTAAGCCGTAACAACCTCCGGCAGGAGTTCCTGCTCCTGTATTCCAGGTATTTCCTCCGTCAGTCGAAATAGAGTAGCGAAATTTACCATTATCTCCACTGGTTCCTCCACATGCGTTGATGTCCTGGCGATAAATGAATGCTACTGAACCGCCCAGTGTTCCGACGTTGGGAACAGTGGTGATTTGATTGTTGTCATCAACAACAAATGTAAAAGCGTTAGAAGATTCCCCGATTTTAATGGAAGTAACGGCATCAGTAACAACCGTTCCTATGGGGACAGTACTTGTGTTCGTACCTGCATGGCTCATATTGATCGCTTGTTCGATGACCCCTGTACGGTCAATCTGGCGATACTCTTTTACCATCGCAGGGTTGACTTTTTTAAGTTTTTGCGCAGACTGGCCAAACGCGAATGCGCTGATCAGTAAGGCAAAAAATAGAGTGGATAATTTTCTCATAGTCTACCTACATTTACAGATTTTGGTAATTAGATTAAGATTCAAAATTAAGTAAATAATTGAATTACAAAAAAATAATTGGCTCCAATTATTACCTATTACTAACCTTTATTAAGATTACTTGTTTAAGAACAACTCAGTCCCCAAATACCCTCATCAGATTATTTGAGGCGGAGTTAGATAAAATTGATTTTTTTATTTGGTTTTTCCATCACCATTTTTATATTTGCATCGTCTTGATAGATACTACCACTTCTGTGAGTATTTGGTCTATAAAGAATGAGGTAAGAGATCTGGCTCAACGACCCTCTGGCAACCGATCTGATTTTTAGAAAAAGGTGCCCCATCCAGATCCCATTTTGGGAAAATATAAACCTAATTTTTTAACTCATGTTTATCTCATCACTTTTTTCTCAACACAACACTGCGCATCCAATAGTTTTGTCCAGGATTTTAACATTCATGCGTAATTCTTACATCCATCGATGTTGTTGTTGCTGTTAGATTTTTTTTCAACAACATATTTTCTTCCCATATTTTCCTGAATCAAAGTATTTATATGCTTTGATCAATCACTCGGTTTTAAATATTTTCCGATGTGACATAATATTGATTTTTTGTTAAATTAATAATCCTTTTTTCTCATGAGTAATTCTTATCGTTTTGAAACCCTGCAGCTTCATGCCGGGCAGGAAGTTGAAGGTACTACCTTTTCAAGAGCTGTACCCATTTATCAGACCACTTCTTATGTCTTTAAGGACAGTGACCACGCTGCCAATCTCTTTGCCTTAAAAGAATTTGGCAATATTTACACACGAATCATGAATCCCACTACGGACGTTTTCGAAAAACGAGTCGCCGCTTTAGAGGGGGGAGTAATGGCTTTGGCTACCAGTTCCGGGCAGGCTGCCCAGTTTCTTGCATTGAATAATATTCTCACTACGGGCGATAACCTGGTTTCTACTTCATTCCTTTATGGTGGTACATACAACCAGTTTAAAGTTGCTTTCAAACGCCTGGGAATTGAGGCTCGTTTTGCAGATGGTGATAAAGTGGCATCATTTGAGTCTTTGATCGACGAAAATACAAAGGCTCTATATTTAGAGTCTATCGGAAATCCCCAGTTTAATATCCCCGACTTTGAAGCCTTTGGCAAACTGGCTCAGAAATATAATATCCCATTGGTTGTCGATAATACCTTTGGAGCAGGCGGGTATCTCGTTCGGCCTCTTGACTACGGAGCGAATGTTGTCACCCATTCTGCCACTAAGTGGATTGGCGGGCACGGTACTTCCATTGGGGGGGTAATTGTTGATGGAGGGAATTATAACTGGGGAAATGGAAAATATCCACAGTTTAGTGAACCTTCAGAAGGGTATCACGGTCTGGTATTCAGCGATGTTTTTGGACCGGAAGGACCCTTTGGAAATATTCAGTTTGCGATTCGCGCCAGAGTAGAGGGGCTTCGCGATTTTGGGGCAGCTCTTTCCCCGTTTAATTCATTTTTACTCTTGCAGGGACTGGAAACACTTTCTTTGAGGGTACAAAGAACAGTGGATAATGCCCTGGCTCTGGCCAAATGGCTGGAAGCTCAGTCATGGGTGAAAAAGGTCAATTATTCCGGTCTGGAAAGCAGTCCTTATTATGATCTGGCTCAAAAATACACTCCTAATGGTGCAGGAGGGGTATTGAGTTTTGAATTGGATGGGGAAAAAGAGAAGGCAGTCGAACTGGTTCACAATCTCAATCTGATTAGCCATTTGGCCAACGTCGGAGATGCAAAAACCTTAATTATTCATCCATCATCAACTACCCATCAACAATTGTCAGATTCAGAGCAACTGTCTTCGGGTGTTACGCCCACTTTGCTGAGAGTTTCAGTAGGGATTGAACACATTGATGATATTATCGGCGATTTTCAGCAGGCTTATGAGAAAATAGGCCAACCTGTAAGTGCTTAGGAACGCTGACAAAATAAATCATCAATTCTTGCGAGATCCTTCCTGTTGTCAGGACAGGCCTTTTGCACGAATCCTGCGTCAGAAAAACCTCGCTTGGCCCGCCAAACTCGGTTTTTCTTCCTTGTCTTCGCACAAAATCTCTGCGCAATCATTTAATGATTTATTTCGTCAACGTTCCTAAAACTCTTAATTACTGGAATTATGAGCAAGATATTTTTTGCAAAAACAAACCTCAACCACGCTTTCATTATCCTTTTTTCCACCCTTATGTTGGGTCTTTCCGCCTGTAAGCCAGAACAAGTGGCTGAAGTGATTGGGGAAGATGACACCGAACTGGTAGCACTGGAAACCGAAGTGGAAGCCACTTTTGAAGATGTCGACGAATTTTCTATGGAAGCTGTTGAAATCACGGATTTCAGCGCTGACAGCAGAACGTATTCTCCTGCGACCGAGCAATTTATCCCCGGATGTGCAACGGTCACCCACGATTCAGCCAACAAGATTATTACCATTGATTTTGGAACAGGCTGTGTGGGTGCTGATGGAAAAACACGTGCAGGACAGGTGATTGTCACGTATACCAAACGTTTATACCGCCCCGGCGCAAAGCTGAAAATTGAACTCAACAACTATGTGGTAGACAACAAACACATAGAGGGAACCAAAACAATTGAAAACCTCGCTACCAGCTTTCAGGATAATATAAGCCTGAAGACAACGCTGAAAGACGGAAAAATTACCTGGCCAGACAGTAGTTTTGCCACCCGTGAGTTTGCCCGTACCCGTACCTGGGTCAGAGCAGCAAATCCTGTCATGGATGAATATCACGTAGAAGGAATAATCCATGGCACTCGCAGAAACGGAAATAATTACAGTGCCAAAACCATTTCAGTTGTCATCTTCAAACGTAAGTGCAGACTACAAGGAATCAAGGTACCTGTTCAGGGACTAAAGTTAATCAAACGTACAGGAAAGCCTGATCTGCTAATCGATTTTGGAGATGGAGACTGCGACAGTCTGGCTACCTTAACTATGAACGGACAAAGCAAAGTTGTTGATTTATCCAATTAGGAATTTCGCTTTTCTGAATAAAAATCCAGTCATTCATTGGCTGGATTTTTATTTTATGTAACTTTGGCACAAGGGTAACCCAATCCAATTGCCTTATGTCTGAACAAGAACGGAACCTTACAACTTTTCACAATCTCTGTGTAATGGCTCACGCAGATGGTATCATTCACGAAAATGAGATTGCAATTCTTGCCGAGTTGGCTGGTACCCTGGGACTGGATACCGAACTGGCTGAGGAAATGATTCTCAAAGGTTCTACTTCCAGCTTTATTATCCCTGAAACCCAGGAAGAAAAACTCAACGAATTAAGAAGAGTGGTCCTTATTATGCTTACAGACGGAGAAATTCATCCCAAAGAATATCAAAAATGTCTGGTACTAGCTGAGGCTTTGGAGGTTGATCAGATCTATTTGGATAAGATCATTGCTTTTTATCAGGAAAAACAAAAAGAGCATCTCAACCATATTGCCATTTTCCAGAATCTCTTCCTGGTCGCTGCTGCTGACGGTACGCTTACTGAGCGTGAAGAAGATTTTTTAAGAGAAGTTGCTGATAACCTTGGTCTGAATCCGGAAGATATTGATCATATCCTTGCCAATCACCAGCACCTTGATTTCATTATTCCGGAAGATGAAGAAGAACGATTTTTTTCACTTAAAAATCTGGTATATATGATGGTAGTAGATGGAGAAATCGAGGAAAGTGAATATAAATTATGTCTCAACTTTGCAGAAAGAATTGGCATGGGGTATGATGATATTGAAAAAATTCTTCAGGAATATGAGCAAATTCGCCAGGAAAGGCTAGCCAATCAATCAGAAATAGATAGTTATAATATTGATGTTTATTTAGATATTTTCAACTCGCTGGGAAAACTGAATGTACCAGTAACCGATTTGTTAGAACGAATTAATTATTGCCGGGATACGCTTGATTTTCAGCTTTCTGAAGAAGCTTCTCCAGAAGAAAACCGCATCTTTGGGGAGTTTATGTGGCTGCTGTTTATCCGGGCAAATAATCTCAGTAGAGAACACCGGGAGGTTATTCCCATACTCCTTGATCTTTCCCGACAGCAAAACAATTTACTTGAGGTTCGGGAGTATTTGATAGAACTGGAAAAATCTAATGGCGGGAGTTTGATTAAACTGCCTGATCTTACCGATGAAGAAATCACTCACGACCTGGTCAGATACGTAGAAAAATATTCATGAACCGGGCAGGTCTGGAATTATTACAGGAAAAGTTAGCTCAAAAAGTTCTGATTCCAACCAGGAAAGAAGGGTTCCATCCTGAAGAAAAACACATTCTGTTTACCCTTGATATTCAATACACCGAAAAGTATTCTTACATCGCACTGGACATCTCCTGTTACTCTGGAAAGGAGATCGCTTTATTTCTGGGAAAAAGTGAAATTTCAGCAGAATATGTCCCTCAATTTTTTTGTTTTCGGGAAGGGCCCCCTTTGATTGGTATGATTGAAGCCGTTCGCGCCAAAGGTTATACTCCGGATCTGATACTGATTGATGGACACGGGCTGGCACATCCACGAAAATTTGGAGTAGCTTGTTATGTGGGTATTGAGGTGGATGTTCCTACGATTGGGTGTGCCAAACGGCATCTTATCCAACCTTCATATACACCTGATCTTCCCCGGGGCAGTGTTTCTCCCATCGAGAATGAAAGAAAGGTACTTGGCTATGCACTAAGAACGCAGGACGGAGTAAACCCTGTATTTGTCAGCCCGGGCCATAAAATCAGCCTAGAAAACGCTGCGGCAGCAGTTTTATCGCTGGCTTCTGTTTACCGCTTGCCAGAACCAATTCGCCGTGCCGATCAAGCGGCAAGGCTATACGCCAAAGGCGAACCTGTCATCAATGGAATTGATCTGGGAACAATTTTGCCACATAAAATATAAAAAAAGCAGCCTACGGGCTGCTTTTCATTTAAAAATATATAGTCATTTTTCCGACTTTTGCATTAGTTCATCACCATGCCTCCATCCACATTCAACACCTGACCAGTAATATAGGCTGACATATCTGAGGCCAGGAAAACACATAGATCAGCAACATCTTTGGTATTGCCAGGGCGTTTTAGAGGAATATTGGTCAGCCACTTTTCCAATTCTTTTTCAGGTAAAGCATCTGTCATTTCGGTTGCGATAAAACCGGGTGCTACAACATTTGCACGAATATTTCTGGAACCAACCTCCTTGGCCAGGGATTTGGTAAAACCAATCATTCCCGCTTTGGAAGCAGCGTAATTGGCCTGTCCGGCATTCCCGGTTATTCCTACGACAGAGCTTATATTAATAAAGGAACCTGTTCTTTTTCTCAGCATATTCTTCAGAAAGGCTTTGGTCATATAAAATATGCTATTTAAATTGGTTTGAATCACACTTTCCCATTGCTCTTCTGTCATTCTTAATAAAAGATTGTCCTGAGTAATTCCAGCATTATTGACAATAGCATCTACCTGACCATATTTGGCAAATATTTCATCGGCCATTTTTTGAATGCCTTCCAGGTCTCCTGCATCTACCTGATATGATTCTGCTGTAGCACCATATCCTGTTAGTGTATCTTCGAGTTCTTTGGCTTTCTCCACAGAGGATCGATAAGTAAAAATAACCGTTGCCCCCTGACGGGCAAATTCTTCTGCAATCTCCCGACCGATACCTCGGGTTGCACCTGTAACCACAGTGATTTTTCCTTCAAGTAGTTTCATCTAGTAAATGTTGTTTTAATAGTTCCAGGAAAAGTAATTATACTAAAAAGACTTCCGCCTTTTCTTCATCTTCATCGATTCTGACAGAAACGTGTTGGTGTAAAGTTGTCGAGAGTTCTAATCCCACATAATCCGCAGAAATGGGCATCTTACGGTGTCCTCTGTCAATCAGAACTGCCGTCTGGATGGTACTGGGTTCCAGCTGAAGTAAAATAGAAACAACGCTGAGCATAGTAAATCCAGAATATAATACGTCGTCAACAACCAGGATTGCCTTTCCGGTCAGATCCTCTAATTCAGCTGATAAACTCACACCAGGCAGAGATTCCGACTGATCAACCTCTGCATCAATCAAAGTAACCTTTATAGGGCTTAACTCACTCAAAAAGCTAACCAGCTTTTCAGCGATGAAGCCTCCTCGTTGATCTATTCCAATAACCAACATTTCTGACTGTTGATAGTTATTTTCATAAATTTCGTAAGCCATTCGTTTCAGGCGGGCAAAAATCTCATCATGATCAAGAATTCTCAGGTGGTTCTGGGACATAATTTCTCAACTGAATATAAACCACAAAGATAATAAAAAGAAAGAAGGGGCATAAAGCCCCTTCTTTTAATTTATGAAATATTATCATTTAATCTAATCAGTAAGCGCCTGTTTTTCAGCGGCAGCTCTCCGATCTAATCGATTCTGATATTCTTCGCGATCTCCAACAAGAATATCCTGGTATCTTCTCAGACCTGTTCCTGCAGGTACCAAATGTCCGACAATCACATTCTCTTTAAGACCATTCAACTCATCAGTCTTAGCGTTAATTGCTGCTTCACTAAGGACTTTCGTAGTTTCCTGGAAAGAGGCTGCTGACAGCCAGCTCTTCGTACCTAAGGAGGATCGGGTAATACCCATGAGCACAGGCTGGCATACTGCTGACCGGGCTTCGCGAGCCTGAGCAATTTGCAGATCCTGGCGTCTTAGCATAGAGTTTTCATCCCGGAGGCGTCTTTGAGAAATGATCTGGCCGGGTTTGAGATTCGTGGAATCTCCGGCATCAGATACCACCAGCTTGTCAAAAATCCAGTCATTTTCTTCCTGGAAATCAAGACGATTAACCACCTCTTTTTCAAGGAAAATGGTATCACCGGCATCGACAATTTCAACCTTCTGCATCATCTGACGCACGATAACCTCAATATGTTTATCGTTAATCGGTACCCCCTGCATACGGTAAACCTCCTGAATTTCATTCACAATATAAGATTGTACCGCACTAGGACCTTTGATAGCCAGGATATCCTTAGGCGCAATGGCTCCATCTGAAAGCATCTCCCCGGACATTACATAATCACCATCATGTACAAGGATATGTTTGTTAAGAGAAACCATGTATTTACGCTCGTCAGATCCATCGTCTGATGTAACGAATACTTCCCGGTTACCACGCTTAATTCCTCCAAGTCTAACCACTCCTTCAATTGCAGAAACAACTGCTGGGTTAGATGGATTTCGCGCTTCAAATAACTCTGTAACCCGTGGCAAACCACCAGTGATATCCGCAGTTCCACCACCGGAACGAGGAATCTTAACCAGTACCACACCAGGAGAAACCGTTTGAGCATCTTCCACTACCAGGTGGGCTCCAACCGGTAAGTTGTAAGAACGAAGTTCTTCACCTTTATCATTAACCACAATAATGGTTGGGTTAATCGTTCTGTCCCGGCTGTCGATAATCACCTTCTCTTTCTTACCTGTCTGCTCATCTGTGTCCTGTAGGAAGGTTACTCCTTCTTTCACATCATCAAGAACGATCTTTCCATCAAACTCGGAAATAATCACAGAGTTGTATGGGTCCCAGTTACAGAGAAGCTCTCCTTTTTTCACCATTTGGCCATCTTCAATATAAAGAGTTGAACCATAAGGCACTTTATTGGAGAAAAGAATTCTTGACTGATCGTCAGTAATCTTAAGTTTACCTGTCCGGCTAACCACGATTTTTACATCATCGTCGTCATCAGCTCTTTCCACGAAGCGAACATTTTCAAGTTCTACCTTTCCAGCAAACTTCGCCATCAACTGACTGGAAGAAGCAATACGCTGAGCAATACCACCCACGTGGAAAGTACGGAGGGTCAACTGTGTACCAGGCTCACCAATAGACTGAGCCGCAACTACCCCTACTGCCTCACCGACTTCAACCAACTGGCTGTTAGCCAGGTTCCTTCCGTAACATCTCGCACATACTCCGGATTTGGATTCACAGGTAAGTACCGAGCGAATTTCCACTTCTTCAATAGCGGTATTCTCAATTTGCATGGCAATTTCCTCTGTAATTTCCTCACCCGCAGCAACGATTAATTCATTATCTTTAAGCGGATCAGTTACGTCATTCAAGGCAACGCGTCCAAGAATTCTCTCATGAAGTGGCTGAATAACATCTTCGTTCTCTTTCAGAGCTGAAGTTGTAATACCTCTCAAAGTACCACAGTCATCTTCAGTAATAATTACATCCTGAGATACATCCACCAAACGTCGAGTCAGGTAACCCGCATCAGCCGTTTTAAGGGCTGTATCCGCAAGACCTTTTCTTGCTCCGTGAGTAGAAATAAAGTATTCCAGTACTGAAAGCCCTTCTTTAAAGTTTGCAAGAATCGGGTTTTCAATAATCTCACCGGCAGAACCTTTCAATGTTTTTTGAGGTTTTGCCATCAATCCCCTCATACCACCCAACTGACGGATCTGTTCTTTTGAACCCCGTGCTCCGGAGTGGTACATCATATAGATGTTATTGAACCCATCCTTATCAGTTTCAAGCTGCTTCATCAGCGTATCGGTAAGCTTGGAGTTAATAATGGTCCAGATATCGATCACCTGGTTGTACCTTTCCGTTTCCGTAATCAGCCCCATATTATAGTTACTCCATACTTCATCGATTTTCTCTTCAGCTTCCAGAATCAGGTCATCTTTCTCTTTAGGAATAATCACCTCATCAAGAGCGAATGAAAGACCTCCGTGGAAGGCTTCTTTAAACCCAAGATCCTTAAGATCATCAAGGAATTTTACCGTTTGTACCAATCCTACTTTCAGGAAGATGTCGGTAATTACCTTTCTCATTGATCTTTTGGAAAGCAGTGTATTTACATACCCTGCACCTTCAGGTACAATTTTATTAAACAGAACACGCCCCACAGTGGTAACGATAAAGATATCGGGATCACCGGCATCATTTCGCAGACGTTTTCCGTCTTTACCAAATTTATTATGACGGATTTTTATCCAGGAATGCTTTCCGATTACTTTTTCATTATAAGCAATCTCAACTTCCTCAGCACTACCAAACTTAGGCAAACTATCAACCTCTTTCTTATTATCGAGATCAATTGGAAGCCCTTTCGTCAGGTAATATACCCCAAGTACCATATCCTGGCTCGGAAGGGTGATCGGAGACCCGTTGGCAGGGTGAAGAATGTTGTGACCGGCAAGCATCAAAACGATTGCTTCCAGACAAGCTTCATTACTCAATGGTACGTGAACCGCCATCTGGTCCCCGTCAAAGTCGGCGTTAAACCCAGTACATACCAATGGGTGTAGCTGAATCGCTTTACCTTCAACCAAACGAGGCATGAACGCCTGAATACCCAAACGGTGCAATGTTGGAGCACGGTTTAGAAGTACAGGGTGACCTTTCAGCGTATTTTCAAGAATATCCCAGATCACAGGATCTCTCCTATCAACCAGTTTTTTGGCGCTTTTAACTGTTTTTACAATTCCCCGCTCAATCAGTTTCCGAATAACGAAAGGTTTAAACAACTCCGCAGCCATAGACTTAGGCAATCCACACTCATACAGTTTGAGTTGAGGACCAACTACAATCACAGAACGACCAGAGTAGTCAACCCTTTTTCCAAGCAGGTTCTGACGGAAACGTCCCTGCTTACCTTTGAGCATATCACTCAAAGATTTGAGGGCCCGGTTGGAGTCAGATCTTACTGCATTGACTTTACGGGTGTTGTCAAACAGAGAGTCAACAGCTTCCTGGAGCATCCTTTTTTCATTTCTGAGGATTACTTCAGGTGCTTTGATTTCAATGAGTCTTTTCAGACGATTGTTTCGAATAATAACCCGACGATACAGATCATTCAGGTCAGAAGTTGCAAAACGGCCTCCTTCAAGCGGAACCAATGGTCTCAATTCGGGAGGAATAACCGGAACAATTCGGATAACCATCCATTCAGGGCGGTTTTCGATCCTGCGGTTTGCCGCTCTGAAAGCTTCCACGACCTTCAGACGCTTAAGCGCATCATTTTTTCTTTGCTGAGAGGTTTCGTTAGCCGCTTTTTGTCTCAAAGTATAAGACAAATCATCCAGATCAATGGTGGACAAAATACTTTCGAGAGCTTCTGCTCCCATTTTAGCGACAAACTTTTTGGCATCATCATCGGGAAGAAGCTGGTTTTCTTTAGGAAGCGTTTCCAATATATTCAGATACTCTTCTTCAGTAAGAAAATCCATAGTTTGGATACCTTCTTCTTCTTTTACACCAGGATTAATTACTACATATCTTTCATAATAAATAATCTGGTCAAGCTTCTTGGTCGTCAAACCAAGCAGATATCCAATTTTACTTGGAAGCGTCCGGAAATACCAGATGTGAGCGACAGGAACTACCAGCTGGATATGTCCCATTCTCTCACGTCTTACTTTCTTTTCGGTAACTTCCACACCACAACGGTCACAAATGATTCCTTTATAACGGATTCTTTTGTATTTACCACAGTGGCATTCGTAGTCCTTTACCGGTCCAAATATTCTTTCACAGAAAAGGCCATCCTTTTCTGGTTTATATGTCCGGTAATTAATCGTCTCAGGCTTGAGTACCTCGCCATTTGAACGATTAAGAATAGCCTCTGGTGATGCAAGGCTGACTGTGATCCTTTTAAAATCACTTGATATTTTGGTATTTTTAGCAATGGGCATGCTTTACCTCCAAATTAGTTAACTAAATCCGCCCACGCCTGATATACAGGCATGGGATTGCGTACGTACAATTTTTTATTCTAAAGTAACTTCAAGCGCCAGGCCTCGAAGTTCGTGAATCAAAACGTTGAATGATTCGGGTACCCCCGGTCTCGGTAAGACGTCTCCTTTTACAATGGACTCATACACTTTAGCTCTTCCGATCACATCATCAGATTTGACCGTCAGCATTTCACGAAGAACGTGAGCTGCACCGAAAGCTTCAAGTGCCCACACCTCCATCTCTCCAAATCGCTGTCCACCAAACTGAGCCTTACCACCCAGAGGTTGCTGAGTAATCAGGGAGTATGGTCCAATAGAACGGGCGTGCATCTTGTCATCCACAAGGTGGATCAATTTCAGCATGTAAATAACTCCGACAGTCGTTGCTTCAGAGAATTTTTCGCCAGTCTGTCCATTATAGAGGCGAGTAACACCGTATTCAGGTAGTTTTGCCTCGCGTAAATAATCATTGACATCACTTATGGTAGCTCCATCAAAGATAGGGGTAGCAAACTTCACTCCCAGTTTTTTACCAGCCCAGGCCAGAATACTTTCATAAACCTGTCCCAGGTTCATCCTTGAAGGTACCCCCAGTGGGTTCAAAACGATATCAACCGGTGTTCCATCATCCAGGAAAGGCATATCTTCGACAGGAACAATCTTGGCAACAACCCCTTTGTTTCCGTGTCGACCAGCCATTTTATCCCCTACTTTCAGTTTTCTCTTTTTAGCAACATATACTTTTGCCAATTTGAGAATACCTGAAGGCAATTCATCCCCAACTCTGATCTGGTATTCTTCTCTGCGGAATCTTCCTTCGATCAGATCATATTTGCGTTTGTAATTACGGAACAGGGTTTCGACATTGAGATTAAGATCTTCGTCTGTCGTCCAATCTCCGGGAATAATATCAAGAAAGTTCAGAGCCATCAATGTCTTTTCGGTAAACTTCTTACCTGATGGAACTACTTCCTCATTAAATTTATTTTTTACTCCTTTAGACTTGATTTCATCAAGCAGAGCCAAAAGTTTGGAAACCATAAGCTGATGTAACTCAGAAAGTTCTGAATTATATCTTTCTTCAAGGCTAGCCAATAATTTCTTATCTCTGGCTTTGGCTTTACTCTCTTTTTTCTCCTTGGAGAAAAGCATTTTCTCAATAACAACTCCCTTAATCGAAGGTGGAACTCTCAGTGATGCATCTTTTACATCACCCGCTTTATCACCAAAGATTGCACGAAGCAGCTTTTCTTCAGGAGTCGGATCAGATTCTCCTTTAGGTGTAATTTTTCCGATGAGGATATCTCCAGGGTTTACTTCAGCTCCGACACGAATCAATCCGTTTTCATCCAAATGCTTAATTGCATCTTCACTTACGTTAGGGATTTCCCGGGTTAATTCTTCTTCTCCTCTTTTTGTATCTCTTACCTGAAGTTCAAATTCCTCAATGTGAATAGAGGTATAAACATCCTCTGCAACTACGCGCTCGGAGATTACAATCGCATCCTCAAAGTTATAACCCTGCCAGGGCATGAATGCCACCAAAAGGTTTTTACCCAGAGCCAGTTCTCCATCCTCCGTACTATAACCATCAGCAATAACCGTATTTACATCAACTTTATCTCCAATTTTTACACATGGTCGTAAGTTGACACAAGTATTCTGGTTAGTCCTTCTGAATTTGGGAACTTCATAAGTAACTACATTCGAATCAAAATTAATCAGGTCTTCGGTTGGAGTTCTGTCATAACGAATTACAACTTTACTACCATCCACATATTCAACCACTCCTTTTCCCTCTGCGGTCATCATAGACCGGGAATCTACTGCAACCTTTTCTTCAATTCCTGTTCCGACAATTGGAGCCTCAGCTTTCAATAGTGGCACTGCCTGACGTTGCATGTTTGATCCCATCAATGCACGGTTAGCATCATCATTTTCCAGGAACGGAATCAATGAAGCAGCCACACTTACGATCTGATTAGGAGCAACATCCATATATGCTACGTCATCTGGCTCTACAACGGGAAAGTCTCCCATTTTACGAGCCTTAACTTTGGGATTAACAAAATTCCCATCCGGATTTAACGGAGCGTTTGACTGAGCAATAATGATATTATCTTCTTCTTCTGCACTTAGGTAAGATGCATCAGGAGAAACTTTTCCAGCTTCTACTTTACGGTATGGGGTTTCAATAAAGCCCATACTGTTAATCTTCGCATAAGTACAAAGGGAAGAAATCAGTCCAATGTTAGGACCTTCAGGAGTTTCAATCGGGCAAAGACGGCCATAGTGAGTATAATGAACGTCCCTAACCTCAAAACCTGCCCGTTCGCGGGAAAGACCACCAGGTCCTAATGCAGATACCCTTCTTTTGTGGGTAAGTTCAGCCAAAGGATTGGTCTGATCCAAAAACTGGCTGAGCTGATTCGTCCCAAAGAAAGAGTTAATGACGCTTGAAAGCGTTCTGGCATTAATCAGATCAGAAGGAGTAAAGATCTCGTTATCTCGAATATTCATTCGCTCACGGATCGTTCTGGCCATACGTGCCAGTCCCACACTAAACTGAGTATATAATTGTTCACCAACGGTTCTTACACGTCGGTTACTTAAGTGGTCAATATCGTCAACATGGGTTTTGCTGTTCTTCAGCTCAACCAGATATTCGACAATTTTGATGATGTCGGACTTAGTCAATACCTGGCTATCTTCAGAAAAGTCTGAATGAAGCTTTTTATTAAGACGGTACCGACCTACTTCTCCAAGGTCATATCGTTTGTCAGAGAAGAATAATTTATCAATTACTCCTCTGGCAGTTTCCTCATCTGGTGGTTCTGCATTACGCAACTGCCGATAAATCAAATCAACAGCTTCAGACTGGGAGTTTGAGTTATCTTTTTGGAGTGTATTATATATGATAGAATATTCGGCGGCGCTAACTGTATCTTTTACCAAAATCATTGAAGCGACACCAGAATCAAGGATCTGCTCTACGTCATCTTTTTGAATAATATGATCTCTTTCAAAGAGAACCTCATTTCGGGTAATGGAAACGACCTCTCCAGTATCTTCGTCCACAAAATCCTCAGTCCACGTGCGAAGAATACGGGCAGCTAGTTTTCGATCAACCGATTTTTTGAGATTTGCCTTTGAAATTTTCACTTCTTCAGCGAGCCCGAAGATTTCCAGAATTTCTTTATCTGAGCTATAACCAATAGCACGCATGAGCGTCGTAACCGGGAATTTTTTCTTCCGGTCAATGTACGCATACATGACATTGTTTACATCAGTTGAAAATTCAATCCAGGACCCTTTGAAAGGGATAATTCTGGCAGAATATAATTTGGTCCCGTTTGCGTGGTAAGACTGTCCAAAAAATACTCCAGGGGACCGGTGTAACTGGCTCACCACGACTCTTTCCGCTCCGTTAATAATGAAGGTACCATTATCGGTCATATAAGGGATATTACCGAGGTAAACTTCCTGAGTTACAGGTTCGAAGTCTTCATTTTCAGGATCAGTACAATAAAGAAATAGTTTTGCCTTAAGAGCTACTGAATAGGTAAGACCCCGGCCTTTACATTCTGGGATAGAATATCGGGGGGGATCGATATAGTAATCAAGAAATTCAAGTACAAAATTTTCCCTGGCATCAGTGATGGGGAAATTTTCTTTGAATACTTTATAAAGCCCTTCTTCCTTTCTTTTATCAGGCGGAGTATCCACCTGCATAAACTCACGGAAAGATCTTAATTGGACTTCCAGAAAATCCGGATAGCCAATTACTTTTTTGATTTGGGAGAATGAGATCCGTTTGGACACTTGTGTATTAGCCAATACTTTAAAGATTTAGAAGTAAAATCAAAGAAACGCGCGCGATTAGGTCCAAAAGTTCGAAAAAACTAGTGTTCACAACATGAAGGAATAGACCTGATTGCACCGAATCAGGTCTATTTTGAAAGATAGATGCTAAAAACCTCTAAAGGTCATATTACTTCAGCTCTACCTCAGCACCAGCTTCTTCTAACTGAGCCTTAACAGCTTCAGCTTCTTCTTTTGAAACTTTTTCTTTAACTGGAGTTGGAGCAGCATCTACCATAGCCTTAGCTTCTTTCAGCCCGAGGCCTGTGATAGCTTTTACTGCTTTTACAACATTCAGTTTGGCACCACCTGGGCTCTTGAGGATAACGTCAAACTCAGTTTGCTCATTTCCTCCACCGCCTTCTTCTCCTCCGCCAGAAGGAGCAGCAACTGCAACTGCAGCAGCAGCTGGTTCAATGCCATAAGTATTTTTTAGAATGTCAGCTAACTCATTTACCTCCTTAACGGTGAGGTTTACTAACTGTTCGGCGAATGCGTTTAAATCTGCCATTTTAGTATTCTGTTTTAAATAATTCTTGTCTGAAAAAACTAATAATCAAAAATAAAATTATATCTGAGTCAGGAATATAAAACAATATTACTCTTCCCGCTCTGAAAGTGTTTTAAGAATTCCAGCCAGTTTTCCACCACTTGATTTAAGGGCAGAAATAACATTTTTGGCAGGACTCTGTAACAATCCAATGATTTCTCCAACGAGTTCGTCTTTCGACTTGAGATCTGAAAGCGTTTTCAATTGATCATCGCCCATAAAGATCGATGTCTCAATACAAGCAGCTTTCAGTATAGGTTTCTCATTCGTTTTTCTGAACTTTTGAATAATCTTTGCCGGTCCACTTGGGTTCTCTGCTGTCGCAAAAAAGACTGAAGAAGGCTGTTTGAGATATTCATACACTCCTTCATAATTTTCATCCAGGCTTTCAAGCGACTTACGAATCAAGGTGTTTTTGACCATCTGAAGCTGAATGCCTGCGTCATAGCAAAGCTGACGAAGCTCATTCATTTCAGCGACAGTCATTCCTCCGGCATCTGTAATATAGAAGTTAGGATATTCCTTAAACTTCTCGGTGAGATTCTCAACCAGTTGAATTTTCTGTTCTTTAGTCATAATTTAAATTCCTTGAACGCTTGATTTATCAACCCTAACACCAGGTCCCATTGTAGAGGCCACGTAAATTGATTTAAAATAAATCCCTTTTGTACCTGTTGGTTTCAATCGCTGCAGAGTTTGTAGCATCTCAGTAGCATTATCAACCAGTTGTTCAGGAGTAAAAGATGCCTTTCCGATAGAAACGTGAATAATTCCCGTTTTATCTACTTTAAAATCAATTTTACCGGCTTTCACTTCAGTAACCGCTTTAGCAACATCGGGAGTAACCGTACCACTTTTAGGGTTGGGCATCAAACCTCTCGGTCCCAATATACGTCCTAAACGCCCAACTTTAGCCATAACGTCAGGGGAGCAGATAATCACATCTACATCTGTCCATCCACCCTGGATTTTCTGAACATACTCATCCAATCCAACGTAGTCAGCACCTGCTTCCTTAGCGGCCTCCTCCTTATCAGGAGTAGTCATCACCAATACCCTAACGGTTTTTCCGGTACCATGTGGTAGCGTTGCCACTCCACGAACCATCTGATTTGCCTGACGAGGATCCACTCCCAAACGAGCATGAAGCTCTACAGACTCATCAAATTTTGCGAAAGCAACTTCCTTTACCAATTTCAGTGCCTCTGCCAAGTCATAGCTTTTTTCGCTATCTACTTTAGCCGAAGCCTGTTTGTATTTTTTAGTAACTGTTGCCATGATATATATTAATTTTCATCCCAGGGTGGCGTTCCTTCAACAACCAACCCCATACTTCTGGCAGTTCCGGCAATCATCTTCATAGCCGATTCAACCGTAAAAGCATTCAAGTCTGGCATTTTGGTTTCTGCAATAGACTTACAATCATCCCAAGTTACCTTACCTACTTTTTTACGATTGGGCTCTGGAGATCCTTTCTTTAGCTTAGCCGCTTCCATGAGTAATACCGCAGCCGGAGGAGTTTTGATAACAAAATCAAAAGACTTATCCGAATAAACAGAGATTACTACTGGCAACACCTGCCCCTGCTTATCTTGAGTCTGTGCATTAAAACGCTTACAGAACTCCATGATATTCAGACCTTTTGCACCAAGTGCGGGTCCGATAGGAGGTGCGGGATTGGCTTGACCACCTTTAACCTGAAGTTTTACATAGGTCTCGATCTGCTTAGCCATCTGTAATTTTCAATTTGAATAAAGAGCTATCAGTCATTAGTGAGGAAGCGTAAGCAAAAACAGGCTCACATTCTGTTTATTACTATAACCAATAACTGCTAACTAAATTTTTAATATTCTTTTTCAACCTGGAAGTAGTTGAGCTCAATGGGAGTATTTCTACCAAAGATCTTCACCACTACTTTCAGTTTCTTTTTATCTTCGTAAACCTCATCAATTGTCCCGGTAAATCCATTGAATGGACCTGCCATCACTTTCACCTTCTCTCCTTTAATGAATGGTTCTTCAGGCATTTCGCCTTTCTCATTCATTTCATCTACTTTACCGAGAATCTTATTCACCTCAGCCTCTCTGAGAGGAATTGGGTCTCCACCTTTCTTAGCTCCGAGGAATCCGATTACATTAGGAACTTCCTTAATCATCGGAATTAATTCGGGCACCATTTCGCACTCCACCAGAATATAACCAGGTAAAAAGCTTCTTTCCCTTAGTCTTTTCTTTCCGTTACGCATCTCAAACACCTTCTCAGTAGGAATTAGTACCTGTGTAATATTCTTTCCTACATCATGGCGTTCAATCTCACTCTCAAGGTATTGCTTTACCTTTTTTTCTTTCCCACTGATCGCACGTATTACAAACCACTGTTTAGCCATTGTACCCTAGGTTCTGGTATAATTAAAATAACGAGTATAATCCGTCCATACCAAATTGGAAAACCGCATCCATTGCAAAAATGATCAATGCTATCATCAGAGATGCAATCAATACAGTAACAGTGCTACTCTGCAGATTCTCCAAAGTAGGCCATTGAACCTTATACAACAATTCGTCTGAATACTCTTTAAATAGAGCCCTAATATTTTCCATCATCTCGGTTTTTGCACGGGCGGAAGGACTCGAACCCTCAGCCTACGGTTTTGGAGACCGTCGCTCTACCAGTTGAGCTACGCCCGTAAAGCCAATATATATCTATATACAATAATTCATCGAACGCCCCAAAAGGCGTTCGATGAATATATTATAGAAATTATTCGATAATTTTAGAAACGGTACCGGCACCAATGGTACGACCACCTTCACGAATTGCGAAACGTAGACCCGTTTCCATTGCCACAGGGTAGATCAGTTCAACGACAATCTTAACGTTATCACCAGGCATTACCATTTCTGTTCCTTCAGGTAGGTTCATCACTCCAGTAACGTCAGTAGTTCTGAAGTAGAACTGAGGACGGTATTTAGTGAAGAAAGGAGTATGACGACCACCTTCATCTTTGCTTAATACATAGATCTCTGCCTCGAATTTAGTATGAGGAGTTACAGACTTAGGCTTACAAATAACCATCCCACGCTTAAGCTGTTCCTTCTTGATACCACGAAGCAAAATCCCAGCGTTATCACCAGCTTCTCCTCTATCAAGAATTTTTCTGAACATCTCGATACCTGTAACAGTAGAGGTCAGTTTATCCGCAGCAGTCTTCTGAAGACCGATGATTTCAACAGGTTCGTTAGAGTTAATTACTCCTCTTTCAATTCTACCGGTAGCAACAGTACCACGACCAGTAATAGTGAAAACGTCCTCAATAGGCATCAAAAATGGTTTGTCGACATCACGTTCTGGTTCAGGAATCCATTCATCAACCGCATCCATCAACTCCATGATTTGTTTGATCCCACTCTCTTCGAGGTTAAGTCCTGCTAATGCTGATCCAGCAATTACCGGAGTATTGTCACCATCGAATTCATATTTTTCAAGAAGTTCGCGAACTTCCATTTCTACAAGCTCCAACAGTTCCTCATCATCAACGAGGTCAACTTTATTCATAAAAACAACCAAAGCAGGTACACCTACCTGGCGAGCCAACAGGATGTGTTCACGAGTCTGAGGCATAGGACCGTCAGTAGCAGCAACAACGAGGATAGCACCGTCCATCTGAGCAGCACCTGTTACCATGTTCT
>JAGQVA010000118.1 GCA_020438265.1 Bacteroidota bacterium | reverse complement strand
TTGTCTATTTGTTTCAAAGCGGTGGCCCGTCCCAGTTAGACCTTTTTGATTATAAACCCATGCTTGAAAATATGCATGGACAAGAACTTCCGGATTCTGTTCGTCAGGGCCAGCGGCTTACAGGAATGAGCGCCAATCAATCAGCCTTATCCGTAGCTGCCTCTTCATTTCAATTCAAACAATATGGAAAATCAGGCGCCTGGGTAAGTGAACTGATGCCTTACACGGCAGAGATCGTCGATGAGCTTTGTTTTATAAGGTCCATGCATACAGAGGCTATTAATCACGATCCGGCAATTACCTTTTTTCAGTCAGGGCATCAGTTGGCAGGAAGGCCCTCTATCGGTGCCTGGATTAGTTATGGGCTTGGGAGCAGCAATGAAAATCTGCCGACTTTTATCGTTCTTATTTCAAAAAATGGGGGCGGACAGCCTTTATACGCTCGCCTCTGGGGGAATGGGTTTCTTCCTTCCAAATATCAGGGAGTACAATTTCGGTCAGGGAAAGATCCTGTATTATTCCTCAACAATCCTGAAGGATATGAGGGTTCTGACCGGAGAATTATGCTGGATTATTTAAAAAAGCTCAACCAGTTACAAGGAGATATCTATGGCGATCCGGAAATAAATAATCGAATTGCACAGTATGAAATGGCTTTTCGCATGCAAACTTCTATCCCAGCGGTTACAGACATGACCCAAGAGCCAGATTGGGTATTTGATATGTATGGAGAAGATAGCCGGAACCCTGGCACTTATGCCGCCAATTGCTTGCTTGCCAGGCGGTTACTAGAACAAGACGTCAGGTTTGTCCAACTCTACCATCAGGGATGGGACCAGCACGAATTCCTTCCGGGAGGAATTCGCAATCAGGCCAAAAATACTGATCAGGCAACTGCCGCCCTAATCAAGGATTTAAAACAACGAGGCTTACTGGATGACACCCTGGTGATTTGGGGAGGAGAATTTGGCAGAACGGTTTATTCTCAAGGAAAACTTACAAAGGATAGTTATGGACGCGATCACCACCCAAGGTGTTTTACCATGTGGATGGCAGGTGCAGGGGTGAAACCAGGAATGATTTATGGCGCAACGGATGATTTTGGGTATAATATTACGCAGGATCCCGTCCATGTTCACGACTTTCAGGCGACACTTCTTCACCTGATGGGCATAGACCATGAGCGCCTGACCTTTAAGCATCAGGGGAGGCGGTACCGACTTACGGATGTTCATGGAAATGTGGTGAAGGGGGTATTGGCTTGAGTCAATCATCAGATTCTCCAAACTTGAGGAATCGCCCATTGATTTTATTTTTACCACAAAGTCCTATGGTGGCAGAGCCACAAATGACACATTCCACTCGTTCTATTGTTTACCACGGAAAACACAGAAAACACAGAAGAATGGATAAATCCAGCTTTGTTTACTTTGTGACTTTTGTGGTTCAAATAACATAAGGCCTAAAACTGTGTATTTGGTAGTTATCTAAAATTCGGTAATTCCCCCTTTCCTATCTAAGCAAAGTAACCGTCCCCCCACGCTGAACCACTTTTTTCTCAGTTCCTCCACCTGAACGATACTGAATCTGCCAGACATACACGCCTTCGGGGCAAAGTTTTCCTTTAAAATAACCGTTCCATTTGTGGTCCGGCACTTCTGTCGAAAAGAGCTTTTTTCCCCATCGGTCAAATATTTTCATGGAAAAATATTCGACATTACAACTATAAGTAGCTCCGAATCGGTCGTTTCGGCCATCATCATTAGGAGAGAAAGCATTAGGAAAATAAAATTTACATTCACAGATTTCTTCTTCAATATAAATTTGATCTGTTCCAGATCCACAGGCATTGAACACAGTAACTTCATAGGTTCCAGGCTCCTGTATTTCCCGCGATGGAACAAGCCTTTGATCATTCCAGATGTATCCTGAACCGGGATGACTTACGTCCAGATAAATGCTCCCGCCCTGATCTATACAAATCGTTGTATCATTGCCCAGATCAGGATGAGGGATCGTCAACTCTGTGATTTTTATATTATCCCTGACTGATCCGCATATATTGGAGATATTTACCGAATAATTTCCTCCTTCTTTTACCACATAAAATGGCTCAGTAGTTCCATCCTGCCACTCGTAATCGGCTTCATCAGGCTGAACCACATCCAGCAAAATCATTTCTCCTTCGCAAAGAAAACTATCTGCGCCCAGTTCAAGAACAGGCGGAGTGAGTTGGGAAACATAAATCGAATCTATATCATTTCCACAACGATTGGCAGCAATTACCCAATACAATCCTTCCGAATCAACCGATTTAACCAAACTACCACTTCCATCTTCCCACACATAATCAGCCTGAAATTCTCCTGGTTTTAATAAAAGGGTTGAACCTTCGCAAATGATGGTATCACGTCCCAAATCCAGTTCAGGCTTTTGATTAAACTCAATCAATACAGAATCAGAAACAGTTCCGCAAATGCTTGACAGTTCAACGGAATAATTACCGGTTTGATGAATGGTAATCTGAGGGTTCATTGAGCCGGTATTCCACAGATGGGAAAAACCGATTGGAGCAGGAGCGTTCAATGTAAAGCTACTCCTGTCGCAAATTAATGTATCGGTCCCCAGATCCAGCGAAGGCAGATGAGCCACAGCAACAAAAACGGAATCTGTAAAATCTCCACATTGATTTCCAACTGTAAGCCAGACAAGGCCGGTCTGATTAATCATTTTTACTGGCAATGTATCTCCATCCATCCAGGTAAAATCTGCAGCTGTTCCCGAAAAATCAAAATGAAGTTCTTCATCTTCACAAAGGGTTGTATCTGAGCCCAGGTTAATTTGAGGAATTGCCAAAGATGTTATATCAATCGTATCGGTTTCAACACATAAGCCATTATTCATCTCAAGAACATACATTCCGGGACTATTCACTGTAATGGCAGGAGTCGTATCCCCCGTATTCCAGAGGTATTGAACAGATGGATCAGCCGGAGCAGACAGAGTCAAATTTGTACCCTGGCAAAGAATCGTGTCCGCTCCCAAATCCAGTCCATAAGGATGCATTACAGTATAAAAATGAAAGGCTGTATCTCCGCCATTCATTACCATCACTGTTCCTGAAACAGAAGGAGAAAAAGTTAGATTTTGTCCTGTACCCAAAACAACTGCCGGGTTTTGCACATCTTTCCAGACATAGGATGCTGTTAAAGACGAAGGCAGAGCTTGCAGAGTAATTGAATCACCCTCACAAAGAGAATCTGGCCCGGATACAGACAATATGGGCACAACCGAAAAATTATCTACAAAAAAATAACTGATTGTAATCTGCGCGTCAACATTGGTTGAGGCATCTGGTTTAAAATTTCCCACCGTCATATACTGCTCCGGAGTCGTAGGGGTATAATTAAAGGTAATTTCCTGCCAGTTGGCATTTTGAATAATGGTACTTACCTGAAAATCCGGAATGGTGGGAATATTACCTGTGTATATGGGAGAAATGATATTCTGACTAATCGGGAAATCCGAAAAATCTACTCCCAAACCATCTGATCCACCCCGTTCAGGCGATAATGGAGTTCCTGTCGAGACCCAAAAAGAAACCCTGTAAGACTGACCTGGAACTAACGGAGAAATCAACTGAGTTTGAATATATTCCCGATATTGTAAGGCCGGGATTTGCGTATAACTATAGGCATAAAATCCCATAATTGCCAAACCCGATTGGGCATTGAGTGTACCCAAAGAAGTATTGGGGAGACTTGCTGCGCCAGTTGCAGGAGCAAGCGCATGAAAATAGTCAGGAGTGGTAATCGCTCCGCCAGCATTATTCCAGTCCAGCACAAAGGGGTAACCGGAAAGAAACACAGGCAAACCCGTATTGATTTCAAAATCGTGATTGGGAACAAGGTTCTGGCCAGACAAATAGTGAGGTCCTCCGAGGACCATAAAAGCCACTAAAAGGAATTGGGTAAAAAACGCTGTTTTATCAGAAAAAATCCGGCTCATTTTTTATGGATGATTTTTCTGGTGTAAAGAATTAAGTATGAACTTAATCAATTTGCCTCAATAAAGAAATTTTCTTTGCTTTGTGATCTTATTGCCGCTGTAGTTCAATGGATAGAATAGGAGTTTCCTAAACTCTAGATCCTGGTTCGATTCCGGGCAGCGGTACAAAAGGGTGCCTCCATTTTAGGGCATCCTTTTTTATTTGAGAAAGCGTAAATCAAAAGGAAAAAATCTTACATGATTAAAAATCCTGTTTTTATTGATTTTTTTTTCAAAAAAAATTCATATCAATTCGTCCTTCGTTAATAAAATCTTCCGTTATTTTTCTTTTGTTTTACAGGACAAGTTTCTTGAAGCTACTTTTTTAAACAAAAAAAATCTTCCAATAAACACCTGAAAATAAGCCCATTATATCACTGAATAAAACACATAGCAGCCCACAAGAAGCAAATCACAAAAATATTAACCTGCAAATCTTAAAAATCTTTTCCGGGAAATTATTCAAATACCGAATAAATGAAATTTTTATTTTACAGAAAAAATAATCATTTTAGCGTCATTATTGCTTCAAATCCAAACAAATCTTACAAGCATTATATAACCCAAATTAGCCGGAGATATCTAAATACTTAATAATCAATTTCCAAAATATCCCCAGCCTAATCCGTTTTAACGGACTTACACATTTTAGATCAGTTATCACCCTTAAATTTTTATTTGGATAAGCCTCCATATAATTGGTCGGCTTAACATCCATATATAAAATTTTCCTAGTAAAAGCTAGAAGGTCTATATGTTCTCTAAATCGTTGTTTATACACCCAAAAAGCTCTCTCCTTGTTTTCGTCTTATTGTTGGCTTTTCCTTTTACAAACAAGGCAAATCCATATCCAAACACAGCTATTATTTCGGGCGAAATGAAAGTCTGGCATAAAATCACGCTATCATTTCAAGGGCCTAATACTTATGAAAATGCCTCCGTAAATCCTTTCATGGATTATCGCTTGAATGTGGTATTTACGCATCCAGATACCTCCTACGAAGTCCCTGGGTATTATGCTGCCAGTGGAAATGCTGCTGAGGACAGTGATACCAGTGGAAATGTATGGAAGGTCCATTTCGCTCCAGACCGACCTGGTAACTGGGATTACACTGTAAGCTTTCGGACCGGAACCGAAGTGGCTATCAGCAATCTGTCGACTGCCGGAACTCCTGTTTCCTTTGATGGTGAAACTGGTAGTTTTTACGTTTTCCCTACTGATAAATCCTATCCGGATTTCAGAGCCAGTGGACGTGTCTCTTATGTAGGTAAAAGATACTGGCAGCACCAGGGAAGTGGAAAATACTTTATCAGAGGAGGTACTGATTCTCCTGAGAACCTTCTCGATTATGAAGATATTGATAATACACCGAATAAAGACGGACTCAGAAAATCTTATACTCCACACCTTAACGATTGGCACCCTGGAGATCCTGTCTGGCAAGGTACAAAAGGCAAAGGGTTGATTGGAGGACTTAATTATCTTTCATCCAAAGGCATAAACGTCGTTTCCTTTCTTACCTTAGGATATCTGGGAGACGACGAAAATGTTTACCCGTGGGTTACCCCTAATGAGCCCACCGTATATGATGTCTCCAAGCTGGCTCAGTGGGAGATCATCTTCGAGCATGCCGATCATAAGGGCATATTTCTCCATTTTAAGATGATGGAATCCGAAAATGATAACTACCTCGACAATGGAAGTTTAGGGCCGGAGAGAAAATTATACTTCAGGGAATTGATTGCCAGGTTTGGCCATCACCTGGCTCTCAACTGGAATCTTGGCGAAGAAAACGGACAATCAACGGCTGAACAACAAGCTTGCGCACAATATTTTTACGACAATGATCCATATCGACACCTGGTGGTCATTCACACTACTTCCTTTGCCATTTCCTCAGTCATGAATCCGCTTTTAGGAGCAAACTCAAAAATGACAGGGTTTTCGCTGAATACCAACTGGTCAGAGGTTCACCAGGAAACTCAAAAATGGGTTGAAGACTCGGAAGCGAGTGGGTTTCCCTGGTCAGTTGTTAATACAGAACAAAACCCTCCTAATAAAGGAATTTTACCTGATAGTGGTTATCAGGGTTATCCGGGTAATACCAGCCCTACTGCTGCCGAAACCCGCCACACAGTTGTTTGGGGAAATCTCATGGCTGGAGGCGGCGGTGTTGAATTTTATTACGGGTATAATTTCCCTGAAAGTGATCTGACGCTTCAGGATTTTCGATCCAGAGACAAATTATTTGAATATACAAGTATTGCTCTGGGTTTCTTTCGCACATACATCCCTTTCTGGGAAATGAGAAACCTGGATTCATTGGTAGGAAATAATAACCACGATAATTCTGTGTTTTGTTTTGGCAAAGAAGATGAAGCGTATGTAATCTATCTGCCTACAGGAGGGACCATTGATCTTGATTTGGGTATCAGCAATCAAAATACCTATTCAGTCAGATGGTTTAATCCCAGAACCGGGAATGGTCTGGAAAACGGAAGTGTCACTTCCGTCCAGGGAACGGGCTCAGTGAATTTGGGGAATCCTCCCAATTCATCTAATCAGGACTGGGTAATCCTCGTCAATCAACCTCAGCCTTTCATTGCAAAGAATTACGCCTCTTTTTGTGTGCTTGATAGCATAAAAGCCGCAAAATTGGACGCGCTATTGGTTGAGCTGGGAATTGTTACGGCAACTTCAAACTGTATTAATGGCAATGTTGGCTGTTCTACTCCTTTAGCCCTGGCTGGGCCAAATATGGTTTTGGGCTGCGGTCAGACTTCTATTAGCCTGGATGGATCAGGAAGCGACCCGGGCGTTTATAGCTGGACTGGCCCCAACGGGTTCACCTCTTCATCGGTATCCCCAACCGTCAGTGATACTGGAACTTATTATCTCACCGTAACCAGTGGTACGGGATGTTCAGCCACCGATTCAGCAGAAGTAACCCAGGGTACCGGTCAGGTCCCCGTTGCTGATGCAGGCAATAATCAAACGCTGGATTGTAATACCAATTCCGTTACCCTGGACGCCTCCAACAGTGATCCGGGTACTTATAGCTGGACCGGGCCTTCGGGATTCACCTCCACCCAGCAAAGCCCCAACGTATCTACGGCTGGAATGTATTTCCTTACTGTAACAGGTAACGGAGGGTGTCAGGCAACTGACTCGGTTGAAGTTGTTCTTGATCCTTCTCTGCCAAATGCCAATGCAGGTACAAATCAAATCATTGATTGTAACACTCCCAATGTTACGCTTGATGGTTCGGCCAGCAGTTCTGGCAATTATAGCTGGACCGGGCCGAATGGATATACATCCACGGCTGTATCTCCTTCGGTATCTGTCGCAGGAACTTATGTCCTGACAGTAACATCTTCCAATGGCTGCTCCGCCAGTGACGCAGTACAGGTTTCGGAAGAAACAACCGCTCCGATTCCGGATGCGGGTCCTGACCAGACGATTGACTGTATCACGACAAGTGTTGTTATCGATGGTTCGGGGAGTGAACCCGGCACAATTAGCTGGTCCGGGCCGAATGGATTTTCCTCCGGGCAAATTACCCCTACGGTCAATGATCCAGGAACCTACACCCTTACTGTAACGGGTTCGAATGGATGCTCCGATTTTGCAACTGTTGAGGTATTTGCTGATACAATGGCTCCAGACGCAAATGCAGGGTTAGATGGAGAACTCGATTGTAATACGAATGACCTGGAGCTGGACGGAAGCAAGAGTGATCCGGGAGCCTACTATTGGACAGGTCCTTCAGGTTTTGCTTCTACCCAATTAAAACCAATGGTCAATAAAACCGGAATTTATACACTTACCGTTACGGGTAGTAATGGATGTTCAAGCAGTGATGATGTAGAAGTAAGTGATTGTGCTTTTGTTTGTCTGGGAAATGGAGTTACCCATTTTGTCCTGATTGATGCGACTACAGATTTACCCATTTTGGATCCAATACCTGATGGAACTATAATTAATACATCTGTTACAGGAAATAATCTGAATATAGAAGCAATTACGGTTGAATGTGGAACAGTTGTAAAAAGTGTCGAATTCATTCTTAGCGGGGCGGAAAATCAATCCAAAACTGAGAATAATGCCCCATGGGCTTTATTTGGCGACAAAGGAGGCGATTTCCTGGATTGGAATCCTGCTCCTGGTAATTATACTTTATCAGCAACCCCATTCTCTGCAAAAAGCGGAGGGGGAGTTGCAGGAACCAATCATACAATCAGCTTTTCCATAGTTAATAATGGCGCAGCTGCCAAACCCGGAGGAAGTACCACTTCCATATCCAGCCAAATAAATCAGGCTCCAATGATCAATGTGATGCCCAATCCCTTTCAGAACCAAAAAGTAAAGGTCAGCCTCACAGGAAATTTTGGGCAAATCCTTGACATCGAAGTTTATAATATGGCTGGACAACTCATCCATCAGGAACAAAGACCTTTTTCCCAAATGTTTGAAATTAACCTTACTGGTAAAAACCTCAGCAATGGTATTTATCAATTGAAGGTAAATAATCACACAAAGATGATTCAGAAAAAGGGCATGAATTAAAAAACATGTAGGGACAGGGCATGCCTTGTCCCTACACAACCAAACCCACAACCGCCCATTACAACCAATGATACAGGTACCTTGTCATTTATGTAAATTGTTTTCCATTCGTTTAAGGCAAAAACAGTATCTTTATGCCAGAAGAAACAGGAGAGACGAAGAGGGATACAAAAATCTCACACATATATGGCCAGGATTATATTTGACAGACCAACTTTATCATTAAAATCCAGAAAGGAATTAGAGGCAATTGCAGACAATGAGGGAATCAATTATTCCCCGTATATGTCAGATGAAATTATTATTGAAAGGATTCTCAAAAAACAAAAAGAAGAAAAAGAGTCCCCTGCTCCTGTTATAAATAAAAATTCCTCTCCCCCACCCAAAGCAGAAGATAAACCACCTGTCAAAAAATCTGTTGAAACCCCTCCTGTTGAAGCAGATGAAAATGAGAATTCCTCTTTTGTTAGCTCTGAAGATGACGATTCATCAGAAAATGACAATTCCGGATTTGTAACTTCCCGGGATGATAACTCAGGATTTGTTACTTCCAAAGAAAATAATTCTGATAACTCCGGTTTTGTTACCAATCAGGATGACAATTCCGGGTTTGTTACAAACAACGACGATGGTTCTTCATTCGTCAATCCGGATGATAATGCTTCCGGTTTTATCACCGAAGAGGACCAGCATTCTTCTTTCCAGTCTGTAGATGATGGAGGCTCCAGTTTTGTGGAGGAAAGTGGTTCCGGGGCTGAAAACAAAGGGAAGGGTTCTTCTCAAAGAACCGTCCACCAGTTGGGTGTCGGAGATTCTGTTCAGCTGAATGGAAAAACGTATCAAATCCTGAGAATCATTTCCAGCAATTCCAGAGAGGCAGTTATCTATCAGGTAAAAAATGACCAGGGAAAAATCCTGGCCCTAAAACTGTATCACGAACATAGAAATAAACGCCATGAGCCCAACACAACGGCTCTGTTCAGAATCAGTGAAATTGACGATCCTGACATTCTGAAATTATACGATTTTGGGACCGAGGATAAAAAATATCAGGGAAAATACTGTTTTGAGATTTCTGATTTCGCCTTTGGAGGAAATTTGCTTGATACCCCCAATTTTAAAGAAATATACTCCCCGCGATTTCTTGAAGAGGTTGTTGTTGACGAAATCTTTAAAGGCATCAAAAAACTTCACGACAAAAAGATTTTCCATTGTGACCTGAAACCTCAAAACATATTCTTTTTAAAGGATAATCATTCTGACCTGGTAATCGGAGATTATGGTTCTTCCAAAACTTTTGAAGAAGGCTCCGAAGATCAGGCCAAACAGTTTGGGACAGTGATCGCCACCCACGCTTATATGCCACCCGAACAGGGAAAGGGAATTATCTCTGAAAAGGTGGATTATTATGCATTCGGGATGATTTTGCTTCATTTGCTTTACCCCGAACATTTTGCACAGGCAGACAATTTTGCCAAAACGGATACAAAAAAAGTCAGTGAGATTGTCGAAAAGCAATACGCCCAAAAACCTATCATTGAATTTAACCCTCAATATGGTCGCCTGAATGAGCTTATTGGTGGCTTAACGCTCTTTATGCCTCAAAACCGCTGGGGACGCGAGGAGGTCGAAAAATGGCTTCGCAAAGAGCCCGTTACGGTACGGTATCAGGGTGAATCTCTCATTAATCCCATTAATGTCAATTATCCCAA
>JAGQVA010001198.1 GCA_020438265.1 Bacteroidota bacterium | reverse complement strand
GCAGAAGTCTCCGCAATTTGTGCTTCCGCTTCGCTTGAAATATCACTTTTCCCATAAAAAGGAATATGCATGGTGGGAGGCTGAAATTTCGCAATCTCTTTTTCCAGTTTTTCAAATCCCTCTCCTTTACGGGCGCTGAGTCCTATTACCGGCGTATTACCAAATGCTTCACTGAGTTTGTCACAATCAATGGCAATTCCTGCTTCCCTGGAAACGTCCATCATGTTTAAAGCCATGATAACGGGGATACCAAGATCGTAAACCTGTGAAAACAGCAACAGATTCCTTTCCAGATTGGATGAATCTACAATCACGATGACCAGGTCAGGATGATCTTCGTGATGGGTGTCAGCCAGCAATTGGTGGACAATTCTTTCATCCTCAGAGCGGGGATATATGCTATAAGTTCCGGGAAGATCTATAACAGTGATTTTCTGCCCACCGAGTTTCATCAAACCGGTTTTTTTGTCCACCGTTATTCCCGGATAATTTCCAATTTGCTGATTTAAGCCTGTTAACTGGTTAAAAACAGAGGTTTTTCCCGAATTGGGATTTCCCACCAGAGCAATTGTCTCAATCTTTTTATGAGCCTGAATATTAGCTTGCATGTGGTTTGATTAAAATTAATGAAGCCTCCTCCAGGCGGAGAGACAAAATATAACCTTCAACATCAATGGCGATAGGATCGCCTAACGGGGCTTTAAATAATACCCGAATCTGCTTACCCGGAATCAGACCCATGTCTGTCAATTTGGGTTTCAGATCATTTTCTTCAACGGCAGCTACTTCCCCCGATTGAGAAATAGACATTTTATTAAGTCTCATATCTTTCACGTTGCCTCTGGTTGAGATAAAAACAGGCTGCTAATTTAGAAAGATTCTATATAAGTTCACATAACATAAGTCATTCAGGTGAAAAATTCGCTGTTGGCTTTTAGCCTTTAGCAAATCAGGCCAGTACCAAAGGCCAAAAGCCAATAGCTAAAGGCTAATAACCAACTACTCTTTTACATAAATCCAATATTTATTATTTCAATATATGACAGACCTTTTCAAGTTACTTCAGTCAAAAAATGAGGAAGCCCTGTTGGGCGGAGGAGAAAAACGAATAGAATCTCAACATAAAAAAGGCAAGCTAACAGCCAGGGAAAGGTTGGAGTTACTACTTGATGAAGGAAGTTTTGAAGAAATTGGAAAGTTTGTTACCCATCGGTCCACGGAGTTTGGGCTGGAAAATCAAAAAATTCTGGGGGATGGAGTAGTTACAGGATATGGAAAAATCCATGGCAGACTGGTTTATGTTTTTAGTCAGGATTTTACCGTAATGGGAGGATCACTTTCGGAAACCTATGCCGAAAAAATCTGCCGGATCATGGATCTGGCTATGAAAAACGGAGCCCCTGTAATTGGATTAAATGACTCTGGTGGAGCCCGTATCCAGGAAGGAGTCGTTTCCCTGGCAGGGTATGCCGACATTTTTTATCGCAATACATTAGCTTCAGGTGTTGTTCCTCAAATTTCTGCCATCATGGGACCCTGCGCCGGAGGAGCTGTCTATAGTCCTGCCATTACGGATTTTATCATGATGGTGGAAAATACTTCTTATATGTTTGTTACCGGCCCCAATGTGGTAAAAACCGTTACACATGAAGAAGTGTCTGCGGAAGAACTGGGAGGAGCCCATACTCATGCTTCCAGGAGTGGTGTGGCACATTTTGCTTGCCCCAATGAAGTAGAATGTATCAATAATATCAAACGACTGCTCTCCTACGTTCCGCAAAATTGTGAGGAAGATCCTATCAGACTGGAGACCTATTTTCCTCCTGCAACCTCTGCAGATTCCTTAAACCATCTGGTGCCGGAAAATCCCAACCAGCCTTATAATA
>JAGQVA010001197.1 GCA_020438265.1 Bacteroidota bacterium | reverse complement strand
ATCTTTTCCTTTTGATTTGCCCAATAATTGCTTACCCAATCTTTCTGATTTTCTCATCCCAGTTCTTCATTTGTCTCTTCTGCAATACCCGCTTATAATCAGTTGGAATGACTTTAATGAAATGATCAAAGGCATGGCCCCAATCTGTCATTAGTTTTAAAGCAATTCGGCTTTTTGTATGGGCGTAATGGTTGGAAATAAGGGTTTTTAAGGTTTCGATATCGCTATACTCCATGGGATCAAACTCAACGAGTTTTTGATTGCAATTCGCAGCAAACTCTTTTTCGGGATCATATATATAGGCAATCCCTCCGCTCATCCCGGCAGCAAAATTTCTACCGGTTTTTCCCAAAATGACGACTACACCGCCAGTCATGTATTCACAACCGTGATCACCAACTCCTTCAACTACGGCTTTTACTCCCGAGTTTCTGACGCAGAAACGCTCTCCGGCAATTCCACGAATGTAGGCCTCTCCGGAAGTGGCCCCGTAGAATGCGACATTACCAATGATGATATTTTTCCCGGGTTCGTAAGGCGCTTCTTTGGGCGGATAAACCACAATCTGACTACCTGAAAGTCCTTTGCCAAGGTAATCATTGGCTTCTCCTTCCAGATCAAATCGGATACCTTTTGCCCCAAAAGCAGCAAAACTCTGTCCCGCTGAACCATAAAATTTCAGTTTGATGGTTCCATCTGCCAATCCCCGGCCTTTGTATCTTTTGGATACTTCATTGGATAACATCGTGCCCACAGCACGGTCAATATTTCGGATTTTAAATACGCCAGATGTTGGCGAACCGTGCATCAGACTATTTTGAGCCGTTTTGATTAACTGCCAGTCCAGCACTTTTGACAGCCCGTGATCCTGCGGAATTTGCTGATATAATCCACTGTTTTCACCTTCTTTTTGCTGATACAGAATAGGACTTAAATCCAGGGTTTTCAGCTTCCAGTGGTTTTTGATTTCTTCTTTTACTTTCAGTTTTCCTACCTGACCGACCATCTCATTTATCGTGCGGAAACCCAATTCTGCCATAATTTCCCTCAGATCCTGAGCCAGGAAGGTAAAGAAATGAACCAGATCTTCAGGTTTTCCGGTAAATAAAGCTCTCAATTCAGGGTCCTGAGTAGCTACACCTACGGGACAGGTATTCAAATGACACTTTCGCATCATGATACATCCTTCTACAATCAGAGCTGCTGTGGCTACGCCCCATTCTTCTGCTCCGAGTAAGGTTGCAATCGCCAAATCTCTGCCTGTGCGGATTTGTCCGTCAGTCTGGAGCGTAACTCTGCTTCGTAGGCGGTTTTTGACCAGGGTTTGATGAGATTCTGCTAATCCCAGTTCCCAGGGTAAACCTGCATGTTGGATAGAACTAATGGGAGAAGCACCTGTACCACCGTCATGTCCGGATATCAGGATATGTTCGGCGTGGGCTTTGGCTACCCCAGCGGCAATTGTTCCCACTCCTGCTTCCGAGACCAGTTTTACACTGATTCTTGCTTCCCGGTTGGCATTTTTCAGATCAAAAATTAATTGGGCCAAATCTTCAATCGAATAAATATCATGATGTGGAGGGGGAGAAATCAATCCTACTCCGGGAGTGGAGTGGCGTACGTTTCCGATCCACTGATCTACTTTATGTCCGGGTAATTGGCCCCCTTCTCCGGGTTTGGCCCCCTGTGCCATTTTTATCTGTAATTCATTCGCCTCGCTGAGATAATAACTGGTAACTCCAAATCGTCCCGAAGCAACCTGTTTGATCGCAGAACGGCTGGAATCACCATTGGGCAGGGGATTGAATCTGCGCACATCTTCTCCGCCTTCGCCTGAGTTGCTTTTACCTCCAATGCGGTTCGTGGCAATAGCCAGGGTACTATGTG
>JAGQVA010001196.1 GCA_020438265.1 Bacteroidota bacterium | reverse complement strand
GCTTCCATTGCTCAAAGCCCCATTTTTCCGGTATCAAGTAGTTGGGACCAACCACCTGCTGCAGAAATGATCGGATAATCTGACAATTGCTGATTCACTACATTTCTTCTGGATTCCCAAACCGCCACATTTTCTCTTACATATTCATCAGAAGTTTTTAGCGCTTCAATCGCCCCGGCCTGAGTAATCCCGGTTGGTGTAACCACATTATAAATATGAACCCTCCCAATATGATTCATGATTTCCTGCGGCCCGGCGACCCATCCTACTCTCCAGCCAATCATGCAATATTCTTTAGAAAGAGACCCCACGATAATCGTCCTGTCTTCCATTCCGGGAAAACTTGCAGGATGAATCACAGGTTTTCCATCATAAACAATCCGCTCCATGGCTGCATTATAGATCAACCACAGGTTGTGTTTGAAACATAGATCACAGATCACCTTCCATTCCTCTTCATTGAGCACCGCGCCTGAAGGCATGGAAGGATTCATGATAAACAAAACCCTGGTTTTGGGAGTAATTGCTTCTGCAAGACGATGCAAATCCAGTCTCCAGGCAGAAGAAGCATCCAGTTCAAAAGGAACGAGAACCGGTTTTCCTCCTGCCAGTCTTACCCGATTGATCATCCCTGCATAAGTGGGATCAGTAAGAACCACCTCATCCCCAATATCAGTAGTCGCGAGCAAAGCATCAAACATACCTTCCGTTCCTCCACAAGTAATAATTGTCTGCCTGGCCTGATAATTTTTCTTCGTCTCCCGACTGATCTTTTGAGCTACCAACTCACGCAAAATATCATTCCCTGTAAACGGCAAATAACTATTAAAATCATCCTCTCCTACGGCATTCCGGGTAGCTTCCAGGGCAGATTGGGGAGGGATCAGATCTGTGTCCAGATTCTCAAGACGAAGAATTTCAGGATTATTCCCGGCCGCAGCAGCAACCTGATCGATGGAAAAACCAGGGATTTCTTTAATTCGGTTTACCGACATGGGTAATAGATTAGTTTATTCGGATAAGTGATAATCAATCAAAAAGAAATGTGAAGATGATCCCTAAAGATGAGATTTTTTTGGAAGAATTATATGGAAAACTGCATTTTTGGGGTTTGGAATTGAAGAGCTAGAAAATTAAACACTGAGCCACAGAGTAAAGAGTTAAACTCAAATTATATTCTCCGTGTCTCTGTGCCTCCGTGTTTTCCTACTAACCCCAAATGAAAAACATCAAAGACATCATAACCCAGGGCGAAATAAACCATTCATGGGCCTTGTTTATCGACAGAGACGGCGTTATCAACCAACGAAGGATAAAGGACTATGTAAAAACCTGGGAGCAGTTTATTTTTATCGATCAGGTTTTAGAAAGTCTGGACGTATTAAGTTCTTTATTTGGCCGGATGGTTATTGTTACCAATCAACGCGGCATTGGTCGCGGCCTGATGAGCGAAGCCGACCTGGAGGAAATTCATCAGCGAATGCTGGAAGAAATTCATCAGACCGGCGGAAGAATCGATCAAATCTATCATTGTCCGGACCTGGAAGAAAATGACCATCGCGGCTGGCGTAAACCCAAAATTGGCATGGCTCTCCAGGCCAAACAGGACTTCCCCGATATTGATTTTAAGAAATCAATCATGATTGGCGACGCCATCAGCGATATGGAATTTGGACGAAATGCTGGCATGTATACGGTTTATGTAACCCAGGAGGAGGAAATAGAGGTAGGTCACGTTTGTGGGGCTTCCCCTTCATTTCAGGAGGCAATTCGTTATGAAAATAGTTTGATCGACCTGAGAGTGAAAAGCATGGGGGAATTTTGTGAATTGTTGATTACTAAATGAAACAAACCCAAAGAAAAATTATCTACATCATGGGGGCCGGA
>JAGQVA010001195.1 GCA_020438265.1 Bacteroidota bacterium | reverse complement strand
GGGTGCAGGAAAGATCAAAATGACTAAATCGCTTGGGAGACCATAGCCAGGAATCTCTCTGACAAAATACTTGTGTTCTCCTTTGATCAAAAAGCGTAGCTCCTTCTGTCTACCCACGAATGACAGAAGGAGCATATTACGCTAGCTTTATTAATGAAGTGTCTGAATTAACGGAATCTTTTTTTTCCAAACACATATTTTGGCTGTACTCATTGGCTTTCTGTCCATAAGATAAAAAAGACCTGCCAGATGCCTTTAATCGTAGATTTCCTGCGTTTTGGCGCAGATTTTTCCTTTACAAGAGGTTAGACATGTAAAGGATGTTGTTCTCAATATTTTATCAGCTTTTGAGAAATTTGATTTACTCCATCAGTCAGGTTGATAATATACACCCCGGTTGGTTGATCACTCAAATCTAAAGTAAATTCCTGCTGATCTGAAAACGTAAATTTTCTTTGCCAGATCATTCTTCCATTTATATCAAAGAGTTTTCCATAAAGGGGGGAAGAATGATTAAGGTGAATGGAAATATTGAATTCTCCTGCCGAAGGATTGGGGTATGCCTGTAGATCCCAATTCAATGATGGAGAATGATCAATTGACTCAATCAGATCCGGGTAAAAAACGGAAAAGAGATTATAAATGCTTAAGGCGCCCTTCGTCTCATCCCGGTTACCGATCCAGTAATTATTAAACCGATCAATGGCAAAGGGCCCTGGTTTACCAAATCTCAGGAGCGAATTGGAAGGAGTCAGGCTTCTGACAATCGAGTCATTTTCTGTCCAAAACCAAAGGCCATCATCATTGGAAATTATAAGCGTATCGCCATTGGATTTAAGGTCAGAGATAGAGTTCAGACCCAGATTGAGGCTTGAAAACTGACTGTTTTTAAATTGAAAGGCTCCTTCCTCTGCATACACATAAATGGCGTTATCATCAGCATGCATCTGAATCTTTGGTTGTGTAATAAGCCAGGGAGAGGCATTGGTAAATACATTGGAAAAGTTTTGTCCATCAAAGCTGAAAATGCCTTCTGCTTTTTCTGTAACAATCCAGATATTTCCCTGTTTGTCTCCCACTAAAGCCTCATAGTTACCGGAAGGCATATTGCTATTGTCAGGTGCAAAACGGGTCCATCCGCTGGATGTCTTTAAATAAAGCTCATTTCGCGCCAAAGCCCAAAGACGGTCCAATGTATCTACAGCCAAATCTACCAATTCCGTTCCGGAGCTAAAGGCATCCGTTGTATCAAATACACTCCACTGGCCATTTTCATGAATCGTTACCGTATTGCGATGTTGATAATCAGAAAAAAGATAAAAAAACTGTCCTCCATAGTTTTTGACAGGGATAATTTTTTCACCTCCTATGCCTGCAGGAAAATTTACGGTCGTCCAGCCTACCCTGCTTGCATTGGTCAATTGGAGGCTGTCTTCAAACAGAAACCAAATATGATTATTTTTTCCGGTTTCAATATCCAGATTTACCCGGTCGGAAATCACATCATTTCTGAGATCAGAACTACTCCAGGTTCCATTTCTAAACCAGGTCAGTTTACCGGGATTTCCCCCCATCCACACCCAATCTTCCCAATCTCGATACACAGAACTGTAAAAATCAGAGGGGAGATTTGAATTACTGCTATTGCGGATTTCCAGTGAGTCATTCACATACTTGTACAGCTGATGAACAGCGCCATTATTGCGGGTTACCCAAATACCGTTTTGGTCATCTTCACAAACGTCAATTGTGCCAAAATTTTGCACCAATTCCGTCCAGGCATTTCCCTCATACTGATAAATATTTTCATTAGTATTCAACCAAATACGGCCGCTCCGATCCCGATACACAAAATCAACCCCATTGAGGGGAATTCCGGCGCTGTCCAAACCA
>JAGQVA010001194.1 GCA_020438265.1 Bacteroidota bacterium | reverse complement strand
CTCGTGTCAATTCCAGATGATCGCCACCGGGACCACCGTGGAGAGTTATAACCACAGGATTTCCAGGCTCGCCAACTGCATAAGCGTGAAGGCGCGTACCATTAATTTCAATAGTTGGAAGATTCGGATTTTCATCCACTGTCAGCGGAACGAGATGCCCCGGCTCAGTGATTTTTTCGGCCTGACAGGCCCAGAAAGTCATCGCGCTAAACAAAAGCGCAAGCATGAGATATAGATTTGATCGTTTCATTGGTGAAATCATTTATTGTTTAAAATTCCACCGCAAGGACTGGAAAAGGGGCTTATGGTGCGCTCAGACGGGTAGAGTCGGACGTCTGATGGGTGCTAGCGGGTAGGATTGGACGGGTTTAAGTTAAAATTCCCCTCACATACCCCGAAGGAGTAACTCCCACCACCTGTTTAAAAACAGAATTAAACGTACTCTTGGAATTAAACCCACATTCCATCGCCAAACCCAACAAACTCAAATGTTTGGACTCTGGTAACTCCACCCGCCGTTTAAATTCTTCCACCCGGTAATGATTCACAAACTGATAAAAATTCCGGCCTTCTTTTTCGTTGATCAGTTGGGAGAGATGATTTGGGAGAATATCAAACATTTCGGCTAGCTGAGGTAAAGACAATTTGGGCTCTAAATAAGGTTTTTCATTTTCCATTAATTCGTGGAGACGAACGAGCAATTGATCTGCTTCCTGAGGATCTAATCCTGAATTTTGGTATTGGGGTGGGGCAGGCGGGGAAACGGAAGGAATTGACGCGGGAATAACCTTTTGTTCGACCGAGGAAAAAATCGCTTTCTGACGTATTCCATAATAACCTGCGAAAAATATCCAGATAACCACCGAAGAGAAAATCAGAATTTCCCTTTTGAAGATCATTTCTACATTCAGATAAGCTTCCAGTCCAATGCCAATAGCTACAATCACACCGATTCCCAATAATCCCCAAATCAGATATCTGAGCCAGTTAAGGTCGATTTGCCCGTGATAGGCAAAGTGATTTTCAATTTCAGTTTTGTGCTTTCGCAAAAGCCAAAGGCAATAAATAGAATAAGCCAGTCCCGAAAACTGAACCATCCACATAAAAGGCTGATAATACCAGGGAAGGCGCATTTCCTGAATTTGAGCAATGAGTTCGAAGGCACCTTCTTCTCCTCCCAGGTAATAGGGAATCAAAGCCAGATACATCAAAAAAGCCGGAACAAAATGAAGCAGATATTTTGCCTTAAATCGAAAATCAGGCTGAGTGAGGCTCAAGACATAAAGCAGCAGTAAAGGCCCATGCAAAAGCGGAAAAGGCTGATCCCAGCCCAGCAAAAAAGGATTCTCCAGATGCCATCCCGACCAGTAAATGTAAAATGCCACCAGATGAAGCCCAATGATGGTAAACCAGGTAGCCAGGATATAGTCTGACGGGCGTTTGTTGGACTTGGTCAACAGGAGCAAATCCAGGAAGAAAGTGAGTCCGATGCCAAATATGAAGAAGGATGACATTTGGTACTTTTTTGGTAAAGATAGGGATTCAGGATAGAGGCACAAAACGATTTCAAATCACTATGAAATCGGGGATGGTACTCCCAGAGATTTGCTTAAGAAAAAAGGTGAGGTTTCTGCTTTGAAATTGATGACGCTTTTACTTGAAGGAGAAGAAAAAAATTAGCCAATTTCCATCAAAGGTAGCCTAAAAGGATCGTATTTATGAAAAACACAGAGGCACAGAGGGATTGATAATCCTCCTCCGTACCTCCGTGTTAAATTTTCAGGATTCTAAAACAGAATCAGAAAAACTATTCATTGACAATGGTTTCAATCTCCTCCGTGCTTTGATACTTCCAGCCACTGAAAACCCAGCCAAAGGCTCTTACGCCCCAATAATA
>JAGQVA010001193.1 GCA_020438265.1 Bacteroidota bacterium | reverse complement strand
AAATCTCGGTAACTGGTTCTGAAATAAACAGGGGAGGCGTATTTTCGGCGGAGTTGGCTGATTTGGGTGTTGTAGACCATGCTTCGAAGGTCGTCATTGAAACAGCTCCGTCAGAGGTTCGTCCAAAAGACTGATTTTCTGTTAATGGAGGAAGGGTTAAAGAATCTATGATCAGGGATTGAGGATCAGTAATTGCCAAAAACTCGCCCTGACGGCTGAGACTGAATCCGAGGTGATTGGGACCTGATTCCGGATTACCATCGGCATAAATAATGAAATGCCCTTTGGGCGGGACGGTTGTAGCTGTTTGGTGGCCAACAGGGATCATCCATTTTAGTAAATTATCTTTTCGGTCGGTCAGATACATTCCTCCCAGATTCACCGGAAAATCATTATGATTATAAATTTCAATCCAGTCTTCATATTCGCCTTCCGAATCAATGATATTACTTTCATTGGTACTCATTACTTCATTGATCCGGATTCCTTTTATGCTAGAAATGGGGGTGAATATTCCGGGAGATCCTCCTTTACGAGCATTGAACGCCCAGTTATACCCTTCATTATTGTCCAGCTGAAGTTGGGTTAACTCAATAGAATTGCCCGAAACAATAACTTCAGGCCAGGGAGCCTGATTCTGATAAGCCACCGAATCGATGGTTTTGCCAGTATTATCTTTTAACAGGATTTCCTGCCCCTGAACTTCAAGAGCTCCAGAGTCTGCCTGGAAAACCTGATATCCCTGATTTTGATACATAGAAGCATTTTCTGTAAGAATCAGGCATTCATCGGGTAATAGCTGAACTCCGGAAGGAAAAATAAAATTGAGTCCTTCAAGCTGATAATGAGAAAGATCATAAACGGATGTCGCCGGATTGCATACTTCGATGAAAGCAGGATGTTGATTGGTTTCGGGATAATATAAAATTTCAGAAATAACGGGCTTTGCATCAATAAACACGGGACTGATTCTGGACTCTTCATTCAAAGGCAAATCCAGATTCTGGCTGAAAAGGGTAGAAATACTATCGCCTTTTTCAATAGCAGTCAGATACAAATCAAAACTTAAATCTGAGCTTTCAGCACTAATTTGATGGATAGAAATCGCAAGCGTGTTTTCTCCTTCCATAAACAAAGAAGAATCGACTTTAAAAGTGTGAAAGGTATTTTCTCCGTCATCAAATATACTTTCCAAAGCATAGGTATCTCGCTGAATGGCTCCATTAGGCATATTGGATCTGATGATTTCCTGTCCGTTCAGATAGACCATTGCACCATCATCCCGCAATAAATGAATCTCAAAGTCTGAAAGAGAATGTTTATTCTGAATGATAAATTTTTTCCTGAAAAGAGCTGAAGGTATTTTGTTTCCCGGATCTCCACCAAAGCTGATTTCGGTAGCTTCATCTTCGTCTCCATAGCCCAGCTGGGCATTTCCTGTTTCCCATCCGGAATCATCAAATACGGAAGCTTTCCAGTCTCCTGTGGGCGTTGTCGCCTGATCCCAGTATTTCCAGCTGGTGCCCTGGGAAATCAATGTCTGGTTTTTTACACTACCTGTAATCCAATGTGAAAAAGTTTTGCCTCTGGCGGGGAAAGCAGATAATTTGGAAGGAATTTGCCGGTACCATGAACCTTCAAAACTTTGTATGATTTTTTCATTGTCCAGAGTTATATATCCATCCGTGGAGTCGGGAGGGACAAGAATATGCGCAATCGGAGAAGAAAGGCTAAACTCACTGCGAAGATGTTGTTTGACATGCTGAGGCCGGACTTTGGCATAATTGCGCATGGACTCTATTTTGTTGTTCCAGGAGAAAGAGTTCCCCCCCCATCTTCCCAGGTGTCTTTCAATTGCCGGTTGGATTTGAGCCTGAAGGCTGTCAATAATTGAAATAAC
>JAGQVA010001192.1 GCA_020438265.1 Bacteroidota bacterium | reverse complement strand
TGAGAAGTGCTGCTTACCAGCAAAAATCTGTCGCTGTAAGGAGTTAACGACCAGAGGTCGGCCAGAGTCAAAGGGGGGGAGTCATTCAGCGCAGATACCGGCTCAAATGATGACCAGGCTTTCGACTGTTTGGTTAATGGATTAAAAGCAAGTAATTGGTTTTCCATCACAACCCAGATAAGGGTATCGGATTCTACCCAGGCATTTCTGCTTTTTCCGGATATAGCGCTATGAACAGAGGCCGTTTGCCCAAATGTTTCTTTTTCCCATTCAGGATAAAGCCAGGTGATTTCAAATCCATTTTTTCTAAAAAATAAAGTAGAAATGATGCCTGTAATTTTCCCGGAAGCATCCGGAATCACATCACATCGCTGCCCATCCAAAGGGCTGATGATACGATCTTTCTGACTTTTGGTATCAAACCAGTGAAGTCTTCCGGCAGAACCGACGCCTGTGCGAACCCATAATTTTTGCTCATTATCCAAATGGAAGGCATAATAATCTTCGGTAATGATTTTACCAGAATCATCTTTCAGGCGAAAGGCATCAAAATGATCATAAGTCCGATTGTAACGGTGAAGTCCTTCATAAGTGGTAAACCAAAGGTTACCATTCTCCTCTTCAAAGAATGAAGAGGTAATAATATTTCCCAGTAAACTGTGCTCTGACCCGGGATCAGCTTTATAAACCTTTACTGTCTGACCATCAAATCGATTGAGGCCATTGACAGAGCTTATCCAAACAAATCCCCGGGAGTCTTTATAAATAAAAGCATTGGTATCGTCAGATAACCCTTCCCTTAAAGTAAGCTGGTGAAAAGACAGGTGAATTTTTTGAGCAGCCGAAAAAGACACAAATAAGACAACTCCGACAAACACCCCAAGGCAACGCAGAATCTTAATCATGTCAATTAAATGTCTTTAAAATTATGCTGAACTCGAGTTTTCAATATGATCCAAAAGGCGGTGTGGGTTCAGATATGTCTCTCCACAATCAGGAGGACAAGGCATAGGACTCATTAACGCGAATCCTTCCCCTTCATCAGATGCAATCGTTAACGCTTCTCCCCACTCGTTCACTGGTACTGCTGTAAGCGTCAGGTAATCCCCGCTCCATTCTGAAACTAAAAACCTGCTATAATAAAAACCAATTGCAAAACAATCATTTACATCTATGACCTGTTGTAATGCTTGCCTGCTAAAATACACATTAAATAATTCAATGCGGTAGTGCGAATTTTCCGGGATTTCTTCCGGAGTTGATAATATTGTATCCTTCAGCGTTTCTTGCTGCAAAGCGTGTTGAGTGGCAATATGGATGTCTTCGACCCAAATACCTGCATTCTCCAACCTGTCACTTCCAAGAAGATAGGGCCCAGGCTCATCATGTTTAAATTTTGTTACCCCTGCCGCAATGATAACATCTGTTTCTTCATTCCTGGCCGGATACATCTTGATTCCTACAAAGTCTTCTCTGTTGAGGATTTGTTCCAACTGTGATTTCAAAAAAAATGTGTGGTAAAGACTACCAATCTTTGCATCCTCGAATTGGCTGTTGGTTAAATTTCTGCCGGGTTCTACTCCTGAATATGCCATAAATAGTTTGGGTCTTTAGTCAGAATGTTGAATTAAAAAATGGAAGATAGTGATTTTTTGATGATTTGTGGTGAGCAGGAGAAAAGAGCCTGTATCAAAAGCCTAAAAATTTAATACTGAGGCAGGGAGATAAACGACTGAAATGCTAAAATCTAATCCAACTGTTTACTGATTTCCTCCATTTTCCCCTGCCAATATTCCTTCATTTCCTCACGTTGGGCTGAATCCAGGAGTTTTTCCTGATGAATTGCAATCGTAGCCTTATGCGCATTGCCCATCACCCGAATCTGTACCGTAGACATATTT
>JAGQVA010001191.1 GCA_020438265.1 Bacteroidota bacterium | reverse complement strand
AAAGACTTTATACGAAAAATCTATACAACCAGCCAATAACAGCGCTAAATTCTTCCCAATCAAGTAGCTAAATGACAGACTCTAAAACTACCAAACCCGATGAATCTTATTCTTACCGAACACCTCTTTAACCCAAAAGTACAAATACTCTGTTTTGACAATTGTTTCAGCGTCTCTTAGATCACCCTCCATGGGCAGGCGTTGCAGATGCCAGGGATATATATCGGTTTTCAAACCGGCACAGCCAAAAGAAATATCCAGCATATCTTCCTCAGAAATGCGATCAAAAAATAATTTTTTCACCCCAAAATCAGTAAAAGGAAAAGCAAAACTTCGGAAAGGCATTGAGAATTGTTTTTGCAACCAATCAATTGATTCCCGTGTTTGACATAGTTGTTCTTCCAGGGAAATAAATCGGTATTCAGGATGGTCCACACTATGGGCCCCAATGGTAAAACCATCGTCAAGCAGAGATTGGATTTGCTCACGGGTCAGATAGGGCTGATATTGATGCAGAAACTGATCAAAGTCATAGTTCACGACTACAGCAATCTGATCCAGAACTTCCTGATCCTGATAAGAAACCATCATTAATCCTTTAGAAGGATTTCCCATGATTCCTTTCCTCGCAAGCAATTCTGTAATTTGTTTAGTAACTGCGACAGACCAGTTATTTGTTTGTAGTTGCTCTACCAATAAGCTGGCTTTATATCTGTAGAAAAGCTGTTTATTATCTACAAAAGCCGAATTAATAAAAAAGGTAGCCGGAATTCCTTTTTCTTTAAGAATAGGAGCAACAACATCATAAATTTCCCGAAGTCCATCGTCAAAGGAAAGATAAAAGGAAGGTTGGGAGAGTTGATTTGTCGATTTTGTTAGTTGGGAAACATCTTCAAGCGAAAGGGGATAATAATGAGTCAGAAAAAAATCCAAATCAGCTTTAAAGGTATTCGTATCCCTTACTGGATAGATATGTTTGATATGCGGTGGGCAATAGTCACAACTAAGATGGTAGACCGGAGAGATAAGATACTGGCCAGATATTTTTTTAAGTTTATCGAGAGAAATATATCGGGAGAACAACCCTGAAAATTTCAGTAACCCCTTTTTCATTGGTGGAGGTCATAGTGAATCTCTACCCGGCGATTCAGTTGGCGTCCTTCGGGAGTATTATTATTAGCTGCTGGTTGCCAGTTTCCATAACTGATATATTTCAGTCGGATAGATTCAATTCCGTTGGCGATCAGGTATGCCCTCACATACTTGGCGCGATTTTCTCCCAGAATATGATTCGCTTCCACTGAGCCCCGGATATCAGCATGTCCCTGGATCCAGACTTTTAGGTTGGGATTGGTTTTGAGAAGTCGAAGGACTCTTTCAAGCTCAGTTTGGGAGCCGGGTTGAACATCAATTTTACCTGTATCAAAATAAAGGCTGGAAAGTTTTGTATCAATGGGTGGTTCCGGAATAAAACCTGAACGAGTAACCACCATTCCAGGTTGTAGTCCAAAACTGCGTTCAATCTCCTGATATTCACGTTTGGTTCGGGTTCTGATAACAGCTGTATCAGGGGCATATCCTCTTTTGGAAGCGATGACAACATAATCTTCTCCTGCGGGGAGGGTTGTCTGGTAAGCACCACTTCCGGAAAAAGATTCTGCAATAGCGACTTCTTCATTTTCAGGCAGCTGATAAATTTTGATATCAGCGCCCAACGGCTCTCCCGTTTCGCTGTTGAGAACATACCCGGAGATCAAAACAACAGGTTCTGGTTTGTTTTCTTCGCTGAGTTTTACCCGACTCAGGTCACTTCCTCCCATCGAATTTTGCTCAGAAGCCAGATAGGCAAATTCACCCGAAGCGGGGACAGAATAATTCGCTTCAAATCCCTCTGTATTAATAGG
>JAGQVA010001190.1 GCA_020438265.1 Bacteroidota bacterium | reverse complement strand
CTCCTCTCAAGAGGTCCAAGCTATCGGCTACCTGCCGAAATGATCCGGGACCACGCTCTTACAGTCAGTGGTTTGCTGGACTCAACCATTGGAGGTCCGAGCGTGAAACCCATTCAACCTGAAGGGCTTTGGAAGGAAAAAACAAGCAGCACGCATATTCTGAGGGAATATGTTCCAGACAGTGGTTCGGCTATGTATCGAAGGAGCATGTACACCTTTGTCAGACGAACTTCGCCACATCCTGCCATGCGAGCTTTCGACGCTCCCAATCGCAGTGTGTGTACAGTCAAAAGATCTTTGACCAATACGCCCATGCAGGCCCTGGTTTTACTCAATGATCCTGAGTTTATTGAGGCTTCCCGGAATCTTGCGGAAGAGGTTTTAAACACTGAATACAGCCTTCAGGGAAAGATTGTCCATGTTTTTGATTTAATGATGGGGTACGCTCCTTCCAGCGCTCAGGCATACGAATTACGACAGCTATTTGAAGAAGAAAAAGATCGTTTTTCCAGGTACCCGGCATCGGCAAAAAAGTATATTTCCATTGGTCAATATCCACCTGACCCAGGTCTGGCACCTGCGGATCTCGCAGCCATGACGGTGGTAGTCAATACTTTAATGAATTTTGACGGATTTTACACAAAAAGATAATATGAGTAGTTGTAATCAATTTAACCGAAAATACACCCGTCGCGACTTTCTCACCAAAACTTCCCTTGGTTTGGGAGCTATTGCCCTGGCGGATCTCATGAATCCTCTGCAATTACTGGCCAAGAGCAGTTCAGAACCCATCATTGGCCCGCATTTCTCTCCCAAAATCAAAAGGGTCATTTATCTTTTTCAGAGTGGAGCGCCTTCGCAAATCGATTTGTTTGATTACAAACCAGATTTGATGCGTTTCCAGGGGCAGGATATTCCCGATTCTGTTCGTAAAGGCCAAAGACTCACGGGTATGTCCGCCGGACAAAAACAATTACCCGTTGCGCCCTCTCCATACAATTTCAAACAATTTGGGCAAAGTGGAGCCTGGGTAAGTGAGTTGATGCCTTACACGGCAAAAATTACTGATGAGCTATGTTTTATCAAATCTATGTACACAGAAGCCATTAATCATGATCCAGCGGTTACTTTTGTACAAACAGGTTCCCAGCAGCCTGGACGTCCAAGCATAGGTTCCTGGGTAAGTTATGGGTTGGGAAGTGAGAATGAAAATTTACCCTCATTTTGTGTTTTACTTTCACAAGGTCAAGGCGGTGGCGGCCAACCGCTGTATGCAAGATTATGGGGAAATGGATTTTTACCCTCACATTATCAGGGGGTACAGTTTCGGGCCGGTAAAGATGCCGTTCTTTATCTGGGGAATCCGGAGGGATTAAGCCAGGAAGGGCGCGCCAACCAGCTTGAGCACCTGAAAAGCCTCCAGATGAGTCAATATCATCAGACAGAAGATACCGAAATTCTCGCCAAAATGGCCCAATATGAAATGGCTTTCCGCATGCAGACATCGGTGCCAGAAGTCATGGATATTTCTTCCGAACCGGATTACATCTATGATTTATATGGGGCGGATAGCCGTATTCCCGGAACCTATGCGGCCAATTGTTTGCTGGCTCGCAGACTGGCAGAAAGAAATGTCAGATTTATTCAATTGTATCACCGTGGCTGGGATCATCATGGGAATCTGCCAGGACAAATTCCCGTGCTTAGCAAACAGACGGACCAGGCTTCTGCTGCATTAGTGATGGATTTAAAACAAAGAGGGCTTCTCGATGACACGCTTGTGATCTGGGGAGGAGAATTTGGGCGAACCACGTATTCACAAGGAAAACTGACAAAAGACAATTTTGGAAGAGATCACCACCCTCGATGTTTTACGATTTGGATGGCCGGAAAAAAAATAAAAA
>JAGQVA010001189.1 GCA_020438265.1 Bacteroidota bacterium | reverse complement strand
TTAAACGCAAAATGGGCGTTAGATTCATTAAAGATCGTAATCATACTTCGCAATCTTATACTTCTTCCCATTCACCAGTTTAAAAGATGTTCTGACACGTCCTGCTTTATCATATTTATATTCCCAGGTTTCGTCATCTCCTCCGGGTCCTCCCAGATAGACGGTTTTCAGTTCTGGTTCCGGAACCCGCTTAATCATTCTTCTTTGTAACTGGCCATTCGAATAGTAAGTGAAGGTTTTGATCAATTTATCACCATTTGATAAATCTGTTTCGGTCCATTCCTTAATCAAGCCGTTTTCTGTTTTAATGATTCTGTGCTCTTTTTTATTTTGCCCGCTTACCCTGCTATTTGGACGATTGTGAGAAGTAGTTTCGATATAAGTATATGCAGAATCTCCTTCTACACTCTGCAATTTGATCGTAGTGGAGCTTCCTGATCTGTTTTGGGTAGTTTGTGAGATAATTTCGCCATTCTGATATTCATAAGAGCAGGTCCAGGCAGTATCTGATTGATTGGGACGGTTAATATCGTATATAGAGATTAATGCGATTTTATTGTTCTTATTATCATAAACGGTATGATTCTCACTGAGCAATGTCTCCTTCTTATAGCTTTTTTTCTTTACTGCTCTTCCTTGAGAATCAATTACTTCCTGGTTCCAGTATCCCTCTCCTCCTGAGCCATTATAATATGTACCAGTGATGATACTCACCCCGGGATATAATTCCTTTTTCTCAAATAACTGAGCGTTTAGGTGAAATCCTGTCATCAAAAGAGCAAATAGCAGAATAATATCCTTTTTCATAATTTCTAATCAGATTCAATAGAGACGCCAGTAAAATTAGAAATCCTCAGGAGAAAAATGCAGTTTTTCGCCGTTTTCATCAATAAATAAAACAGATTTGCCAGAAATCACCTCTCCATTGAAGGGAAAATCATTCACAGAATAGTTTGCAACCAACTCTATATTCCCAAATTGAATCCGCTGAACCAAACGATCTTCAGTCAGATACTCAAAATCGGTAATATGATGCTGAATGGTTTTGGGATGAGTTTGGCTGTAAAATTTGTATTGATGAACAATCCGGTCTTTATTTTGCTGAAAGTACTCATAATTCAAAATGTACATCGGCGGATACTGATAAAACATCTCCGTCAGGGCAACATCTGTTCTTACATTGGTAAATTTCAGGCTGGGACTTGAGTGATGAGCCACAGAAATGAGACAGTCGTGATAAACCGTTTCCCACAGGGGAATCTTAAAACGAGGATTAAATCTATAGTATAAATATTCTGGCTTGAGAGGCACTTCTTTAAAATTGATTTCCTGCATTTCGGGAGGCCAATAACGACCCCGATAGTAGGGTGAATCCTGATTTCGCCGCATATCTTTGTCTCTTGAACCAATAATCGGCACCGCAACGCCTTCATTAATGTCCAGCACATTCGCGAATACATAGGTCCCTTTTTCCGAACCGATAGGTACCTGTTTTTGGTTTCTCAGCCATTGTAACCGGTCCAGTCTGTACATTGCGTCTTCCTGCTGAGTCATGGGATGATCTGTTGAATAATCATCATAATACTCACCAAAAGCATCCACATCAATGAAGTAATAGGAATAGGCGACTTCTTCAAAATGATGATTGATTCTTTTTTCAAAATAGGAGCGAATTACTTTGGAATTTACTCTTCCTCCGATAGAATTAAAGCCAGGCTGAACAGAACCATCCTCCCGATGAATAACCACTGATTCCAGATCCACACCTGGCATCTGAGCGGTTTCCCACGAGTCATCAGTCCCGTAAAGAGACGGGTCATGAATGGAAAGATAAGAATCATAGATTCCGAACAGATACCCCTGGTCAAAAGCATATTTTGCTACTTCTTTGCGATCAGAGACGCC
>JAGQVA010000117.1 GCA_020438265.1 Bacteroidota bacterium | reverse complement strand
CTCTTATTCCGCAATGAAGCATTATCCCCCAATGAGTCAGGTTTACCCGCCATTGTTCCGGGTAATCCCGATTCGAGTGAAATGATCGCAAGAATCCTCCACCACGATCCGGAATTGCGCATGCCACTGGATACAGAACCCTTATCCGAAGAGGAAATAGATCTCCTTACTCGCTGGATCAAACAGGGTGCAAAATGGGAAGACCACTGGGCGTATGTAAAACCTCAATCTCAGTCCGTGCCTTCTCTGAATGATTCCTGGATTGAGAATGACATTGATCGGTTTATTTTACAAAGACTTAAAGAAGAAGGCTTATCTCCAAATCGCGAAGCAGAGAAAGAAACGTTGGTTCGCAGGGTAAGTCTTGATTTGGTTGGTTTGCCTCCCAGTCCGGAAATTGTAGCTGATTACCTTGAAGATTCTTCTCCTGAAGCTTATGAAAAAGTTGTAGATAAATTACTGTCTTCCCCTCAATTTGGTGAAAAATGGGCTTCCATGTGGCTGGATCTGGCTCGTTATGCAGATAGCAAAGGATATGAAAAAGACGCTGAAAGAATCATCTGGCCTTATCGCGATTGGGTCATTAAGGCGTTTAATCGCGATTTGCCTTTTGATGAATTTACTGTCGAACAACTGGCCGGAGATATGCTTCCCAAGTCGACAGAAGAGCAAATTATTGCTACCGGATTTCACCGCAATACCATGAATAATGACGAAGGAGGAACCGATGATGAAGAGTTTCGCACGGCAGCGGTGATTGACCGACTTAATACCACTTTTGATGTCTGGCAAGGCGTTTCCATGAGTTGTGTACAGTGCCATAGCCATCCTTATGATCCATTTTTACAGAAAGAATATTACCAGTTATTGGCCTATTTCAATAATACTGAAGATGCAGATACTCCGAATGAGTTCCCTGTTTTAAAAGGTCATTCTGAAGAACAAAAACAACAACTGGCTGAAGTCGCTCAATGGATCAGTGAACATGTAGAAGAAAAAAACATCCCTGAAGAGGCTTCTTTCAATGACTTGCAAAAACTGGTTTTTCTCCCAAAATTGTACGCAGGTTTTTGTGATGACTGCCATAAGGTAGAATTGCGCTACGCTGGAAATTCGCAGATTGCGGGCTATATAGAAACGGGCTCTTATCTGAGTTTTGAGAATGTAAATCTGGATCAGGTAGAAAGCGTGACTTTCAATTATGTTTCGGGAGGAGCAGGCGGGGAAGCAAAATTATTCATCGATAAATTGGAAAGCGAACCTGTTATTTCCATTCCGATCATGAATACGGGAATGTGGGCGGAAGGGAAAGATACTCGCTGGAAAAAAGTAACCCGAAAATTACCTCAAAACTTTAGTGGAGCACATACTCTCTTTGTTCAATTCTCAGGAAAAACCAATTCAGGCATTTGCGATTTTGAATCTCTTACCCTTAATAAATCAGAGAATATTTCTCCTTCAATCAGTCCTCAAATTGCAAATGAACTGGGAAGTAAAAAGGCGGAATTATTATCTATGAAACCCGTCCAGACGCCCATCATGCGGGAGCTGGAAGGCGGAAAACGTCGTAAAACCCATGTTTTTGAAAGAGGGAACTGGCTTGTGAAAGGGTCCGAAGTAAGCCCATCCGTCCCAGGTTCTATGCCTCCCCTACCCGATTCATTCCCCAATAATCGCCTGGGTTTTGCCAAATGGCTGGTCAGTGAGGAAAATCCTCTGACAGCGCGAGTCGCAGTAAACCGTTTCTGGGAGCAGATTTTCGGTACCGGAATCGTAGAAACCCTGGAAGATTTTGGCACCCAGGGAGCGAAGCCTACGCACCCGGAATTACTGGACTGGCTGGCTTTGCGTTTTGCGAATGAACTGGACTGGAGCGTAAAATCTCTGCTCAAAGAAATCGTCATGTCTGCATCTTACCGGCAATCCGCAGATGTTTCTGACAAAGCACTGGCCAAAGATCCCTACAACCGGTTACTTTCAAGAGGTACAAGAATCAGGCTCAGCGCCGAACAAATCCGCGATCAGGCTCTGGCCATAAGCGGTTTGCTCAGCGACAAAATGTACGGCCCCAGTGTGATGCCTCCACAACCAGAAGGCATCTGGCAAGCCGTTTACAACAGCCAGCAGTGGAGTATTAGCGAAGGTGAAGACCGCTACCGCAGGGCGCTTTATACCTACTGGCGAAGGACCAGCCCCTATCCTTCGATGATCTCCTTTGACTCACCGAGCCGGGAGTTTTGCGTTACGCGCAGGATTCGTACCAATACGCCTTTGCAGGCTTTGGTTACGCTGAATGATCCGGTTTATATTGAGGCGGCGCAAGAGTTGGCGAAAAAAATGATTCAGGAAGGAGGCGAGCAATTGGATGATCGCCTGAAGTATGGGTATCAATTAGCGCTGATTAAGAAACCTGATGAAGCGACGCTTTCAGTGTTGGAGGAGCTTTATACCGATACTTTTGCTGATTATCAGGCTGATTCGCAAAGTGTGGTTGAGTTTGTGGGAGATTCCATGCAGGCCAGTCCTGAGCTGGCAGCTTATATGGTGGTGGCAAATGCGATGATGAATTTGGATGGGTTTGTGATGAGGGAGTGATAAAAAATGTAACTTTTGTAAAGATTTTACATTTAATCTATGGAATCCATCAAAATTCCCCATCTATCTATTACAAACTAACTGATACTACAACTGATTAAGTTTCACTTAGTATTTAATTCATGAAAATTCAACTTCTCATTCCACTATTCTTCATCTCTCTGTTGCTTGTCAATTGTTCACCCAAAAGTAGTGTGGTTATTACGCAGGCTGAATATCCGATCATTGTTCCGCAGGCTCCGATGGCAGCGATTTCTCACATTCACACACCAGCCTATCATTTAGAGCTTCCTTCATTTTTATTTGAAAAAGCTCCTTTTGTCCTGGGAAACCTGACCCAAAGCTCAGAAAACTTTTCTCTGGATCTACATCCCGATTTTCAATCCGCCAACTGTCCGGTTTGTCATAAGAGCGATCAGCTTATCCCCATTGTCTATGGAAGGCCAGGACTACATCTTCAGCATCAATCTCAAAAAGGCGAAGTTGTCCTTGGCGGTTGTGTAGTTTCCTCTAATAGCCCCAAATTTTTATGCAAGCGGGATGAAGCCCGGTTTTAGCCAAACTCTTCCATGTTGGATATATGCTACGCAGACCGTAAATTAACGTGTGTTTTATATAAAGTATGCCGAAGGTATAACTGCTAGTAATTGCGTTCGGCGCGCTGGCCCGGGAAATTTGGTGCTTTGGGGTGGATTTCGCGCGTTGCATAAAATTTCCCAGTTTTTTGCTCCACTTTTTTTGAAAAAAGTGGATAACAAAATTTATCCATCATTTTACCCCGAAGGTACTCACTACTATGCAGGATCGCAGAAAAATCTCATTAGCCCAGGAAGCCAAAGAAACACAACTTACATTCCAAACCCGACGTCATTTCCTCCGCACTTGTACTACGGGCATGGGTGCAATGGCTTTAGGGATGCTTTCAGGAAGCTGGAATTTTGCCTTCGGCAAATCGGATTCTGAAATCCTGTATGGCAATCAACCTCACTTCCCCGCTTCTGCCAAACGAGTCATTTACCTCCACATGGCTGGCTCGCCTTCTCAATTGGAATTATTTGAATATAAACCAGCCCTCACCAAACTCGATGGCCTTCCCTGCCCGGAATCTCTCCTGGAAGGGAAAAAATTTGCCTTTATCCAGGGCGTGCCTAAAATGTTGGGGCATCAGGCGACTTTCAAACAATATGGCCAATCCGGAGCCTGGGTCTCCCAACATCTTCCCCATTTCTCCAATATGGTCGATGAGGTTACTTTTCTCAGAGCTGTTCATACAGACCAGTTTAACCATGCCCCGGCTCAGTTGATGCTGTATTCAGGTAGTCCTCGACTGGGACGCCCCAGCATGGGCTCATGGGTGATTTATGGGCTGGGTTCGGAAAATGAGAATCTCCCGGGTTATGTGGTTTTGGTTTCAGGAGGGAAAACACCCAGCGCAGGAAAATCCGTCTGGGGAAGTGGTTTTTTGCCCACTCAATATCAGGGGGTACAATGTCGCTCTAAAGGCGATCCTGTGTTGTATGTTTCCGATCCCCAAGGAATGAGTAGGGACATTCGCAAGCGATCTATTGAGGCAATCAACAAAATCAATCAACAGCAATACGAATCCGTCAAAGACCCCGAAATTCTCTCTCGCATTTCCCAGTACGAAATGGCTTTTAAGATGCAAATGTCTGTTCCCGAAGCCATGGATATTGAAAAAGAACCCGCTTATATCCATGAAATGTACGGAACAGAACCCGGCCAATCGTCATTTGCGAATAATTGCCTGTTGGCGCGAAGACTGGCTGAACGTGGAGTGCGGTTTATTCAACTGTTTCACTGGGGCTGGGATTCGCATGGTGCAGCAGAATCGGAAGCCCTTAATGGTGGTTTTATCGAACGCTGTCGGGAAACGGATAAACCCATAGCTGCTCTGCTGCAAGATCTCAAACAACGCGGATTATTAGAAGATACCCTGGTGGTTTGGGGCGGAGAATTTGGGCGTACACCGATGATGGAAAACAGGGTAGCCGGAGGAAAAGACAATCCATTCAAAGGGCGGGATCACCATACTGACGCCTTTACTATCTGGATGGCAGGCGGGGGAATGAAACAAGGATTCTCTTACGGAGAAACTGATGAAATTGGCTATTCGGGAATCAAGGACAGGGTTCATATTCACGATTTACAGGCTACGATTTTGCATTGCCTGGGCATGGATCATGAGCGATTGACTTATCCTTTTCAGGGCAGGAATTTCAGGCTTACGGATGTGCATGGGAAGGTCGTGAAGGATATTTTGGGGTAAACAGAGCGTTTTTTTTCTCCCTCTTTTAATGATTTCTCTGTGTATTTTTGTAAAAATTCAAGGAATCATGCATATAAAAAACATTGGCCTTATTCTTCTAATATCCCTATTGTTTTCCTTTTCCCTGAAAGGCCAATCCATCCTTAAATCCGATTCTCTTGCTTTAATCGCACTTTACGAATCAACCAGCGGCCCAACCTGGCGAAATAGCTGGGACACGAATCTTCCTGTAAGTTTGTGGAATGGGGTTATAATTAATAATGACAGAGTTATCGAAATCAGTATTACAGCCAATGAGCTTCAGGGAGTTTTACCAGACAATCTGGGAGATTTATCGGAACTGGAAGTATTGAATCTCAGCAGCAACAGAATGTATGGTTCTCTCCCCTATTCTCTGTTTCGGTTAAAAAAATTAACGGTCTTACAACTATCAGGCAATTCTTTTTCAGGAAATATTCCGGCTGAGATTTCCAATCTGACCAATTTAAAAGTCCTCAGTCTTTCCGGAAATCAACTGAATGGAAATATCCCTCCTCAAATAGGGAATCTATCCAACCTGGAAATACTTACCCTCGATAATAACCAGTTATTCGGCTTCATTCCACCAGAACTGGGTAACCTTCAAAGGATAAGGATTTTGACAGCGAGTAATAATCAACTGGAAGGAACAGTCCCTGATTCTTTTTTAAAATTGCGGGGAAACCTGAGGGGATTTAGTCTTGAAAATAATTTAATTGAACCTTCTGTCCTGGAAAAATGGTACCGGATTTTTATCCGTCCTTAATTCGATTATTGGAAATTTTCAACACTGTTATTAACTTTGCAGTTGAATTAAACCAACTATTTTTTTATTCAATTGCTTATGAAACGCACACAATTTTTTTTCATAATCCTTTCTGTTTTGGTATTCTTTGCCTGCGCAGGTTCTGGTAATAGTACTCAAACAGAAAAAACTGACAGTACAGATGCGACGGCTGTTGCAGAAGCTCCATCTACGCTTACCGTTTTGGTGGACACTATTCCAAGCCCTAAAAAGGAATTAAAAACTACCATGTCTGGTGCTGATATCACCATTGTTTATGGAAGCCCTTCAGTAAAGGAGAGAACCATTTGGGGTGAACTGGTTCCTTATGGTGAGGTTTGGAGAACCGGAGCCAATGAAGCAACCACCTTTGAAACTTCTGCGCCCATTTCTATTGGCGGTCAAACCCTGGCTGCTGGCAAGTATGGTTTTTTTACTGTTCCTGATGAAAATGACTGGACACTGATTTTCAATGAAGTTTCCGATCAGTGGGGAGCTTATAATTACGATGCAGGCAAAGATGTAATGAGAGTCAAAGTAGTACCACGTGCTTCCAGCGAAAAGTCTGAGACCATGGATTTTGCAGTGGAAGGAGCGAATACCATCATAATTACCTGGGATATGCTGGAGGTTCCTTTTAATGTTGAAGCGGGATCTTAATTGGCAGACATATCTGACGTCAATAAAATTTATGGGTAGGGCCAACGCGTGCGTTGGCCCTACTTTATTTTCCATTTCTTGTTTTATATTGATAAATTCGAAGATTAAATCAATTTTACTGACTCGTTATGCCAAAGTTTTCAGTACTTAATTTCCAAAACTGGATCGATGAAAATAGACACCTTCTTAAGCCTCCTGTAGGTAATAAAGTAGTGTATGAAGAAACCGAAGATTTCATTGTTATGGTAGTAGGTGGGCCCAACCAGCGCACTGATTACCACTATAATGAAACGGAGGAGTTTTTTTATATGCTGGAAGGAGATATGGTATTAAAAATCCAGGAAAGGGATCAGGCTGTAGATATTCCGATTAAAGAAGGCGAAATTTTTCTTCTCCCTCCCAGGGTACCTCATTCTCCTCAGCGCGGGGCGGGAAGTATTGGGCTGGTGATTGAACGCAAAAGAGACAGCAGTCATACAGATGGTCTGATGTGGTTTTGCCAAAATTGCAATAATAAACTCTACGAAGAATTTTTTCCCCTGGAAAATATCATGACCCAGATGCAGGGTGTATTTAAGAAGTTTTACGCCTCTGAGGAACATCGTACCTGTAATAATTGCGGCACAGTTTTACCTGTTCCCAGGTAATTCCGGACATCTTCTCTCATGTCTGAAAAGATCAAAAAATCTATGCTTTATGTAGGAGTTCTGGCTGGTGGATATCTCCTGATTTGTCTGTTTATGTTTTTTTTACAGGAGAAATTCATCTTTTTCCCGGAAAAACTTCCAGTCAATCATACGTTTTCCTTTCGCAGTGACATTCAGTGGGAGGAGATATGGATAGAAAATGAGGGGGTTCGCATCAATAGTCTTCTCTTTAAAGCAGATTCCTCAAAAGGAGTAATCTTATATTTTCACGGTAATGCAGGTTCGCTCCAGGGCTGGGGGTATGTAGCCCAGGATTTTACCCAATTGGGCTGGGATGTATTGATTCTCGATTATCGGGGATTTGGTAAAAGTGAAGGAAGACCAACCTATCAGGCGCTCCTGGATGATGGCCAAAAAGCATATAATTATTTGCTCCAGTACTATCAGCCTTCCCGGATAAACATCTATGGAAGATCTGTCGGAAGCGGGATTGCGGCTTATGTGGCAGCGCAAAATCATCCCAAAGGGCTCATACTCGAGACGCCTTATACTTCGATGATCAGACTAAGTCAGCACCATTACCGATGGTTACCTGTAAAATGGCTGCATAAATATCCGTTTTCTGTTTCAGCAAATCTTCCGGCCATTGATTGCCCTGTTTCCATCATTCATGGAACCCTGGACCGCGTGATTCCAGTTAGCCATAGCCGCGAATTATTTGAAAAATACCCTCAAAAAGTTACCAGGTATGAAGAAATCCAAGGGGGAACGCACAACGATTTGTCTCAATATGAGCCATTCCGGAAATTTCTTCTGGATGTCCTTTAGCCGGAGGGTAATACCCTCTCAAGTTGTATGTATTACAGATCAACACGAATGAATGGTTGAAGCAAAAAAGATATCTGAAAAATTGAAATCGGAACAAGGATATGCGATATTCGGGTTTCGAAGTGTCTTTTGACCCTTACCCAATCATCCGTGATAATCACTATATATGCCTTCTAGATTTTCGGGGCCATACGCCTCAGGTATGAGAAAGAAGTGATATTTTTTTATTCATTTAATTTATTCAGAAAATAAGAATCCTCCACTATGAAAAGATTTACCCTGGTTTTAGTCCTTTTAGGACTTATGCATGTATTAATCAGTCAATCTCAATGGGATCCTGGAAAGGTGAATGATGTCTTACAAGAGAAAATTACCAACCAACCCCTAACCTATCATCCGGTTTATATCATTATGGCTGACCAGATTGATATGATTGCGATGAATGAGAAGTTCAATCTCCTGGGCACCAGTCTTGAAGATCGTACCTACACAGTCATCACCTCTTTGAAAGCGAATGCAGATGCAACTCAAGGGGCGGTCCTCAACCATCTTAACGGTGCTGATGGTGTTGATCAGAATAGTATCCAGCCTTATTGGATTGCCAATATCATCTATGCAGAAGCAAATGCAGAAGCAATCAAACAATTGACCCGGAGAATCGATATTGATATCATTGAATATGCAACTCCTCCCGAATTTGATAACGTAACCGTAAGTCCCGAACCAGTTCCTCAAAAACGTTCTATTGGTGGACATGAGGCTGGTCATACAGCTATTAAAGCTACTCAGATGTGGTCTTTGGGATATACAGGAAACGGAAGAAAAGCTTTGATCATTGATTCCGGAGCCAATTTCGAGCACCCTGCCCTGACGGCAAATTATCATGGGAATTTTGTCCCAGATAACCATGCCTGGTTTAGCACCTCTGCCTCTCCTCGTCCCACTGATTGTGATCAGACCCCTCAAATGTGCTGCCATGGTACTCACGTAACGGGTACAGTGGTAGGGCTAAACAGACTCAATAATGATACCATAGGAGTTGCTTTTAACGCTACCTGGATGTCTGCGTCAGAAGTTGCTTGCGGAAATAATAATACCATTGGTGCGATGCAGTGGGCGATCAATCCTGATGGCAATGCTGGTACCATTAGTGATCAGCCTGATGTAGTAAATAATTCATGGGGAACTCCCGGGCCACCTCAGGCTTCAGATTGTAATAATTCTACTCAGCTAACGATTAATTCTTTGGAGGCAGCAGGTATTGCCGTGGTTACCTCAGCAGGAAATGAAGGCAGTGGTTCCACGACGGTTACTGCTCCTGCATTTAATGGGTTGACCCTGGTAAACTCATTTGCAGTTGGTGCACTAAGCCCTTTTTCACCCAGCTATCCGATTGCAGGCTTTTCAAGCCGTGGTCCTTCCGTCTGTAACCTGACAGGCTCTTTGCTTATCAAACCTGAGGTTTCCGCACCAGGTGTAAATACACGATCTTCTGTGGGTGATAACTCTTACGCTGGTTATAGTGGTACTTCTATGGCCTCTCCTCATGTGGCCGGAGCGATTTTACTGCTGAAAGAAGCGTTTCCGACCCTCACGGGTGAAGCGATTAAACTGGCTCTGTATCATTCTGCTGTTGATCTGGGAACTCCCGGAGAAGATAATGATTACGGTATGGGTATCATTCATATACCTGCTGCATATAATTACCTTATTAATCAGGGAAATACACCGGTTATTCCTAACCTGGATAAAGATGTTTCTATTACCAGTGTCGCACAACAAAATGACATCGTCTGTGCATCTGATTTTATCCCTGAAATCACGATCAGAAATGATGGTAGAACGAATGTTTCATCTGTAGATATTTCATACAGCTTTGTCAATGGCCCTTCCGGTACTTTTCAGTGGACAGGTTCTTTGGCTCCGGGTCAATCGCAAACGGTTATGTTGCCTGCCGTTAGCCTGAGTCCGGGCCGTTATTCATTTGATGTAGAAATAGATATGGTTGATGGTGGAGCAGATGCAGTAATCATTGCCAATAAAAAAAGCGGGTCAATTATCCTTTTCTCTGACGAAGAACCCGTTATTACCCCTGTAACGGGTTGTACCGGGGTTTCTACCATGATTAATGCTACTTACTCAGATCCGAATGCCCTCTTAAAATGGTATTCCAGCCCAACTTCTAATAATAGCCTGGGAGAAGGATTTTTCTTTGTAACTCCTGTTCAAACCAATCCACAAACCTATTATGTAGCTGTAGCAGAACGGGGAAAAGTAGGATTGGTGGATAATTCGGCGGGTGGTTTTACCCTTCCTACAACAGGGAATTACCTGACCTTTGATGTCAACTATTCTGTCAAGATCAGATCCGTAAAGATTTATGCAACGGGAGCAGGCTCACGGAGTATTTTATTACAAAATGCTAATGGAGTTACATTAAACAGTAAAGTTGTCCAGGTTCAGAATGGAGAATCCAGAATTGACCTGAACTTTGATGTCCCTGTTGGAGAGGGTTTTAGACTAACTCTGGGTGGGGCTACTGGTAACCTGTTTTCTTCCGCAGTGGTCATAT
>JAGQVA010001188.1 GCA_020438265.1 Bacteroidota bacterium | reverse complement strand
GCCCAGATTCAAGGGTGATGATTCCATGAGAGGGATTTGGATACACAGACATCTGAAGGTCTGAAAGTATAGATTTGTTGGAGACGGTATATAAGTCCTGGATGCCTTCTTCATCTACAGCGCAATGGAAAATTTTCAGATCATCAAGCCTACCCTTATACGGGACCCATGAAGAAATACCAGAACATATTTCTTTTCCCATGATCAGACTGGCTGAATTATGAATATTGGCTGTAAGGGGACTTGAGCTATTTATTTCAAGATTATTATCCAGATAAAGTTTTAACTTACCTCCCTGTCTTACCAAAGCTATATGGTGCCATTCGTTTACAGTAGTCTGAAGCGAACCTTCCATCTGGTGAAAACCTCCATCGGGGTCCATCATCTCATAACCCATAATGCCATTTTTTATATAAATATTCCATGCATTAATAAAATCGCACACCTCTCTTTTTCCCACCATCATCATCTCATCTCTTGAAGAAGTTTTAAACCAAAAACTAACTGTAAAATCGCTCTCACCAAAATTTCCCAGACTATTTCCAAAGTCGATCTTTCCATCTATTCCATTAAATTCAAAGGCAGAATTTGCCTTACCCAGGCGATCATAAGCCAAATTGACTCCTCCTGATATCTGACCTTCATACATATGCACACTTGTGTCGAACCGGCTGCCATTGGTAAATGGGAAGTAAACTACATCACATTCTTCTATTTCTGTGTAGGGCAATTCATAAACCCGAACAAGCCCGGACTGATAGTCATTATAATTATCATTAGGATTTCCAATGATGACTCGTTTTCCATTTCGGGATAAAACCACATTCTTACAAAAAGCTTCATCAATAGCTTTCCCCTCTATAATATTCCCAATTTTCACCCAATCATCATTTTCCCAATCATAAGTCTGACTAATTCCTGAATGTTCGTATGTCCCATCAGCTCCGGGAGCCGCAACTATTAAACGATTTCCATTGTCAGATAAGGAAACACTATTTCCCATTGCATCTAAAAACTTTTCTCCATAAATAGGGCTACCAATCTGATTCCAGCTACCATTTGCCAGCTCATAGACCTTTACATAACCATGTATTTGACCAAAGATATCATCATTGGTTGATCCAACAGCCAATCTTTTTCCATTTCCTGAAAGAGAAATACGATACCCCAGATAATCGCCAGCATCCCCATCAATATCTGTCCCTACCTGAACCCAGTTTCCTCCTGCCAATTCGAAGGCCCTTACATGGCCAGCTTTTTCTCCATTTTGGCTATTATATGGTGCTCCGGCAATAATTCGATTTCCATCATTAGAAATAGCCACAGAAGCTCCAAACTCGTCAAGATCTTCTTCACCCATAATATCACTTCCAACTTGAAACCAATATCCTCCGCTTAGTTCGTAAACTCCCACAGAACCATCAGAAAATCCGAGACCGGCATTGCCTGGTGCACCAATGACCACCCTGTTTCCATCTGCTGATAAAGCAACAGATGAGCCAGACCTTTCCTGAGAAACTGTCCCAATGATATTATCTCCCACCTGGGTCCAACTTCCTCCAATGAAAGAAAACACCCTCACAAAACCTACATTTACAGCCCAACCGCTATTATCATAGTTACCGTCTCCGATAGCAATCATTGAACCATTAGCGGAAAGGGATACAGCATCCACATTCCCGATTATATCTCCTCCAACCTGAACCCAACTTCCATTCACATTATCAAAAATTCTAACCTTACCATTAGATGATCCCAAAGGAGCAAGAGATCCCACGGCAATCCGATTACCATCAGCCGAAATGGAAATACTTTTTCCAACCTGAACACCATAAGAATCGCCATAAATTTCCCCTCCCAACTGTACTTGGGAAAACAAAGGGGAAACACACAAAATCATTATTAG
>JAGQVA010001187.1 GCA_020438265.1 Bacteroidota bacterium | reverse complement strand
TGTCCAGGCAGCCATTGACGAGGCCCTTGAATGGTGGAATGCCAACGCCTATCAGGATGGCTATGTAAATGCGGCGAATTCATCGTATCAGGCAGCGACTTCGTATTCCTCCCGCCAATTGTCTATGGATATAGGGCTCAACTACGAATGGGCCAGTGGAGACGTGGCGGCTCAGTTTAATTATGCTTCCAGCTCTGAAGAACGAGTAGCCATGATGGTTTACAAACAGGTGTTTTACACGATTACCATGGACCCGCCCAAAAGTCCTGGAAGTGTTTTTGGAAAGGATGTGACGGTTTCCGACTTTCAAACAGCGGTAAATTCAGACAATCCTCCGGCTTATGTGCATTCGGTTTCCTATGGCCGGATCATTATGTTTCGCATGAGAACCACGGTAGAGGCAACAGATATCCAGCTTTCGGCAGCCCTGGATTATGCACGGGGATTTGATAAAGGATCTCTTACTGTAGAAGCCAAGTCCAAGGAAATTCTGGCCAATTCGTCTATTACATCTATCACCATTGGAGGAAATGCGGAAGTGGCTTCTCAGGCAGTGACAGCACGAAGTTTCGGAGACCTGGATTCTATTATTACCGGAAAAAATGCTGTGTATAGTCGCAACAATCCCGGAGTTCCCATTGCCTATACCATTCGTTATCTCAAAGACAACAGCTTCGCCAAAATGGGTTATGTCACCGAATACAAAATCGAAGATTGCAGCACTTCCGAATATGAACACGACAAAATTACCTATACCCACAAACACTCAGGAGAAGCCCGGTTCCGCATTAAATACAAAAAAAATGGATTCGCCTATAATTCCGCCTGGATAGAAGACATCGGCAATAACGAAAGCCAGCAGAAATATCCACCAGATGGGTCTTATGATATCGAGCTGGAGGTAGAATACAAGAAATGGGGTCTGTTTCAATCCTATGAATCTGTTTACAAAAAGACTTTGGGATATATTAAATCGAAGGTCTGTTATCAAGGGACTTATAATAGTAGCAAGGATAATCTGGTGGTTTATCCGGTTACTTGTCCGTAGGGGGAGGAGTTATTATGAGCATGATTCATTCCAAATGTTGGGGTGAATCATGCGCTAATTGTGTTTTAGAAGAAAATTGAAAACTTAATTTGAATTGTTATGATAGGGAAGCAATTATAGCTATCATTACATCTAATACATTTACCTAAAAGCAAAATTAAAAGGAATATTAACCCAAAACTCACTATGGTAAAAGTGGTAAATTGCCGGAACAAACCTGAGCTTTTCAATATGATCTTCCACGGCTTTTTTGAAAATCAGGCCTTCATACTCTACTGCTTCATAACTTTCTACGATTCCCTGTGGGTTGACTAATACACGCATGATGACTGAACCGGTCTGTCCTTTGGCATAGGCGCTTTGAGGATATCCAATCAGCTTTTTGATTTGATTCATATTGATCGGTATGGGCTGCCTTTCGCCCATCTCATATATTGGATTCTCTTCTGAAAGATCTTCCGGACTAAACATAAACTTTGCTTCTTCTTTCCCTTCCGGATTATAATATAGCCAGGTTCCAAATTTTCTGCCATCCTTTCGCATTCCCCAAAGCTCCAGGCTTCCATCGGGATACCAATATTGATGCACACCGGATGCTAATCCTTTTTCATTGAATAAAACCTCTTCCTTTTTTGCTCCATTTTCATAGAAGGTTTTCCAACTGCCTGATCGGAAAAAACGGGTAACCTGGCCTCTGTATTTCTCCTGACCATTTTCATGGTGCTCAACCATCGTTCCTTCTCCGTTATTCACAGTTTTCCCTCCTTCTTCATCCCAAAAATTCAGAACTTTTTCTCCTTCTTCGTCATAAAGAAAAACGGTCTTTTTTTGTCCGTTTTCATACCAATATTCCCACTCA
>JAGQVA010001186.1 GCA_020438265.1 Bacteroidota bacterium | reverse complement strand
GTAACCCTGGAAGCCTACAACATGCCAGGTGAAGTAGTGATGCGCCACCGTTCAACTCAATTTGGCCACGTCTTTTCCGGCGAAGGATATTCCGCTGGTTATTACGGCTATATCTGGGCGGATGTCCTGACTTCTGATGCATCAGAAGCTTTCAGAGAAGCACCAGGTGGATTCTATGACAAAGAAATGGCTGACAAGCTGGTCAAATATCTGTTTGCCCCACGTAACTCCATTGATCCTGCTGAGGCTTATCGGTTGTTTAGAGGACGCGATGCGAAGATTGATGCGTTGATGCGGGATCGGGGATTTCCGGTGCCGGGAGAGTAAAAATAATATATAACCGAATAATTTCGGTCATATATAGTGAATTAAAAGCTGTCATTAACGAGATGTTAATGACAGCTTTTAATATAAAAAAAATAAACCCCAATCAAAAGTAAGTTTCTCACAGCCCTCATTTAAAATTTCCTCTTACCTTTGCTGAAAATTTACATCAATTATGCAAACCTCATTTCCTAAGAATAAAATCAAAGTCCTTATCCTCGAAAATATCCATACTGACGCAGAACAGATTTTTGAGAGAGAAGGATATCAAATTGAAGTTATCAGCAGTGCACTCTCTGAAGAAGAACTCTGTGAAAAAATCCAGGGGGTTTTTATTATCGGAATCCGTTCCAAAACACATATTACCCGCAAGGTACTGGAACATGCTGACCGACTTATGGCTGTAGGAGCTTTTTGTATCGGAACCAACCAGATTGACCTGAAGGCTTGCGCCGAACAGGGAGTCATTGTTTTTAATGCACCTTATAGCAATACCCGCTCTGTGGTAGAATTGGCTTTGGCTGAAATTATCATGCTGATGAGACGAATTCCTTATATGACCACCGGTATGCACCAGGGGAAGTGGGATAAATCTGCCAAAGGAAGTTATGAAATCCGTAGCAAAAAGCTGGGGATTATTGGATATGGAAACATTGGCGCTCAACTGTCTGTACTGGCAGAAGCGGCCGGGATGGATGTTTATTATTATGATCTGGTAGAAAAACTGGCGCTGGGTAATGCGACCAAAGTAGATACCCTAGACGAATTGCTTGCAAAAGTAGATGTGGTTACCCTTCACGTTGATGGCCGAAAGGAAAATAAAATGATCTTCGGAGAGGAGCAGTTTAAGAAGATGAAACCAGGTTCTATTTTCATCAACCTCAGCCGGGGCTTCGTGGTAGATATTGACGCTCTGGCCAGCCACCTCGAATCTGGTCATATCGCAGGAGCTGCGGTTGATGTGTATCCTGAAGAACCCAAAAGCAATCAGGAAGAATTTGTATCCAAACTCAGAGGAATTCCCAACGTGATTCTTACTCCACACATCGGCGGGAGTACCCAGGAAGCACAGAAAAATATCGCCAATTATGTACCGGGAATGATCATTGACTATATCAATACAGGTAATTCTTTTAATAGTGTCAATTTCCCCAACCTGCAATTACCCGCGCTCAAAAACGCTCACCGCCTGATCCATGTTCACCGCAATGAGCCGGGAATTATGGCAAAAATCAACCAGATCCTGGCTACCAGCGACGCCAATATTGTGGGCCAATACCTGAAAACCAACGAAGAGATTGGGTATGTGATCACAGATGTCAATAAGTATAGCCAGGCGGTGTTGGATGAACTGAAATCGATTGAAGGAACGATCCGCTTTCGGATTTTGTATTAATCATAACTGAATAGCATATTGGAAACCGGACGTATCTGTTTACCGCCTTTTTGTACCCCCTTCCGCCTGATCGCCCCCCTCAAGAAGTGGGCTGGCGGTCAAAGAGTAGGTTTCCGAAGGAAACTGGCTTTGCGGGAGGGGTTGTGTAAAAAGGTCCAACAACCTGTAGCGGCGTATTGCATACGTC
>JAGQVA010001185.1 GCA_020438265.1 Bacteroidota bacterium | reverse complement strand
TGGGAACCTGTCTATCGCGTTATTCCCGACGAGCAGGATCAGATTGAAGCCACAATGAAAATGATGGCTGATGAGGAAGGTTGCTGTCTGGTGGTTACTTCTGGAGGAACCGGCCCTGCCAAAAGAGATGTGACTCCGGAAGCTACTGAGGCCGTCTGCCAGAAAATGATGCCCGGTTTTGGCGAACTCATGCGGGCAGAAAGTCTGAAATATGTCCCTACTGCCATTCTTTCCCGCCAGACAGCCGGGATCAGAAATCATACCCTAATCATTAATCTCCCCGGAAAACCCAAAGCAATCCGTGAGTGTCTGGATGCTGTTTTCCCCGCAGTGCCTTATTGCATTGATCTGATTGAAGGGCCCTATCTGGTTTGTGATGAAAATGTCATTAAACCCTTTCGTCCAGGTCAGAAAAAGTGATTTAATGCGAAAAACGGGAAGATTTTTATTTGACAATTTGTGCCATTAGGTCTAAAAAGAGACGGAAATATTACAGATAAGATTGAGAGCATGACGCCTGGTTTGGTAATGAAAAATATGTATGTATTTTCTGTTGTGTTTCTTTTGCAATTTTTATGGTAAGACTAAGACTTGGGCAAAGTCCAATGGAGGCTGGACGGCATGCGTCTTGCTGAGCCTGTCGAAGCATCTTTCTAATCGGCTGATATTTAATATTTTATGCAATACCTGGATGCTTCGACAAGCTCAGCATGACAATCCATTTTTAGGGCTTCGCCCAAATGAGAGTTCATCCCACTAAAATTGTTAGAGTACTGCTTTTGCTTCTCAACTATCCTCAAAACTTACATCTATAAAGCTGGTGCTCAGTTTTGTAGACAGTTGAATTTATTTCCGTTTTAGTAATTTTGCTTCATCAGACTATCAGAAATATAAAAGAACTGATGGTTTGGCTCTTAAGAAAAATATTTGCAAACGACTCGTGCTGTTGATGTTCCAAAATTACCGATTCTTGTTAGTTCTAAAAAAATCCTGCCGTTCTGTCGCCTTGTATGCAAACTTTCTCCTGTGCTGTTGGCTCAAAAAATCAGGTAAATCTGCTATGTATTTTCAATTAAAAACCATTCTTGCTTTAGTAATTGGCTTGAGTTTGTGGCTTTCCCCGGAAATGGCATTTTCAACAAATTATTATCTGGATAGTGAATTGGGGAATGATGCTTATTCAGGCACCCGTCAGAATCCCGGATCAGGAAACCAGGGTCCCTGGAAAACGGTTTCTGCTACCCTGGGTTTTCCTTTTATTCCCGGTGATTCTATTCTTTTCAAAAAAGGAGGAACCTGGAGCGGAGTAAAGTTAAAAGTTTCCCAAAGCGGAGATGCCGGTGCTGTGATTTATTATGGCTCTTATGGCAAAGGAGAAGGAAAACCGATCCTGGAAGAAGCGGAAATAAATATCGATGCAAGTTTTATTGTCGTGGAGAACTTTATTTCCCGCAATTCTCCCAAAGAAGGGATTGAAAGAAAAACCGGGACTCATATCGTGATCAGGAATTGTGAAATTTATAATGCGACCGCCAATGGAATCCGGATTATCGGTTATTGGAATGAAGGTCTGGAAGATGTGCTGGTGGAAGGTTGTTATGTGGAAAACTCAGGGATTGACAATATTACGATCCATAAAGGTGCCAGTTATGCCGAGGCTGGACATGGATTCGTGTTGAGAAACAACCGCTGTGTGGGCGCAGGAGAAGAAGGGTATGATTTGACGACTGGTTCTGATATTCTTCTTGAAAACAACACTTCTGAAAATAATTCTGATGGAAGTATTTATTGTGGAATGGGAGTCAAGGGGGTAACCGTCAGAAGGCATCATTCAGTTAATGACCGGTTTGCTATTATGATGAAAGCCTGTCGTAATATCAGAATTGAGTATTCTATTTTCGTGGGAGAT
>JAGQVA010001184.1 GCA_020438265.1 Bacteroidota bacterium | reverse complement strand
CGCTATACTTATCCTGACACCATTCAAACACATTTCCACTCATATCAAAAATACCTAATTCGTTAGCAGGTTTTTCACTTACAGGATGAGTAACTGCACTATTTTCACTATACCAACCAACCTCTTTTAAGCGATCACTACCACTGTATTTATATCCTTCCGTGTGATTTCCCCCTCGTGCTGCAAACTCCCATTCCGCTTCGGTGGGCAGACGATATTCTTTCCCCGCCAATTCATTTAGATTCTTGATGAAGTCCTGGGTATCATTCCAGGAAACCTTCTCTACAGGATTATTTTCCCCTTGAAAATGTGAAGGATTATTCCCCATCACCTCTTCCCATAAAGCCTGAGTAACAGGATATTTCCCCAGATAAAAACTATCCAATGAAACCTCATGCACAGGTTTTTCCCGATCATACGCTTCTTCTCTGTCGCTCCCCATCATAAAGGTTCCCCCTTCGATGAATATCATCTCGAAGGATAGTCCGGAAGGGAGTTTCTCAATATGTGATTTTGGTTGATTCATAGTCTAAATTAAAAAAGGAAAGCAGCAGGACGTTTGCAGTCTACTACTAATACCGCTGCTTTTTATGTCAGAGACATCTTTTTGTCCCGTAAGGGAACAGAGTGTTCATTTGTTCAGTGGAAACCATCCGACCTTCCCGTTAATTGAAAGGATAAAGCTAGGCGAAAGCCAATATTAAAGCTTCCATCATCTGATAAGTAGTTAAAACGAGAGGAAGATCGACAATTCCGAGCTTTATTAAAAAAACCGCCTCCACGGATAACATGGGAATCTCTAATAATTGAGTCTCTCGGATTCTTTATTTTTCCCATATCAAAGCATTTTTGATAGTAATCGTCACTATAGTAATCCAGACACCATTCATCTACATTCCCACTCATATCAAAAATTCCTAATTCATTAGAGAGCTTATCACCTACCAGATGAGCTGTGTTTTTACTATTCCCACGATACCAACCTACCTCTTTTAGCCTATCACTACCACTATACTTGTATCCTTCTGTGTGATTTCCTCCCCGTGCTGCAAATTCCCATTCTGCTTCGGTTGGCAAGCGATATTCTTTTCGGGTCAGTACATTTAGTTTTTTGATGAAGTCCTGAGAATCACTCCATGAAACTCGTTCCACAGGATTGTTCTCTCCTTGAAAATTTGATGGATTATTACCCATTACCGCTTCCCACAAAGCCTGTATAACCGGGTATTTTCCTATATAAAAACTATCCAATGAGACCTGATGAACAGGACTTTCCCGATCATACGCTTCTTTACTATCACTCCCCATCATGAAGGCGCCTCCTTCGACGAAGATCATCTCGAAGGATAGTCCGGATGATAGCTTCTCAATATGCGATTTTGGTTGATTCATAATTATTCTAAAATAAGGAATAATCTACTTTTGTCATTCAATCTGAATGAGTTGCTACATAGGTTTCTCCCTTCGGTCGAAATGACGCGCCGTCATTTTTTATTTACACGCCGCCGATGCGGCGGCGTGTATAACAACGACTTGCAATGTCATCTCGAACAGCGAAGCGCAGTGAGAGATCTATCATACCCACTTTCAGCAGAAAATACTTTTGCCATCACATCACCCTATGCTGTCGGCTCGTCCCTCGCTCTCCTTGCTTGGACAACCGCTGACAAAAGCCCACTCTTTTTAGCTCGCAGGAAGGCCAGAATGGAACCAACTGACTAGAGGGAGAGGGCAAGGCGAAAGCCAACAGAGTCGTCCCGAGGCACTGACGAATAGCCGTTGCGAAAGGAGACCCGGCATAAACGGGCGTCACTGAAACAACTACCGCCACGGACAACACGCCCAGCATCAGCATCCTGATCAATCCATGCAGTACCATCAGTCGGTGCTCCTTCATAATTATCATGCCACT
>JAGQVA010001183.1 GCA_020438265.1 Bacteroidota bacterium | reverse complement strand
ATTTTCACCACGCCGGTTTGCCCTTCCTTTGACGACAGGCTCATCAAATACAGTCCGCCAGGAATATCAAGATCAAATCTTTGTTTCTGAATAGACTGGAAATTTCTTTCAAAAACAACTTGCCCAGTTACACTCGTAATCACAACCGAAACACCTGTATACTGCTGTCCCAAATCAACCACAAAACTCCCATTTGAAGGATTAGGAAAAACTGAAAGAGCCTCCCCAAATGAGTTGTTGTAAATCCCTACTGTATTAATCGCATAACAAGCTGATGTATCCTGACAATCATTCTGTGAAACAACCACCGCATAATTTCCATTCACTGAAGCCGTAAAACTTTGTCCCGTTTCCCCAGCCAAAGCTATATTCCCATTATTACAATCTATCCATTGATAAGTCGCACCCACTGCATTGCTGGTCAACGTTATGAGATTCGCAGAAACAGAAGTATCCACAGTATTGATAGTTACATCTATGGTCATCAGACTATCACAGCCTGCAACATTGGGAATTGTATCCAGATAAACACCTGAAGAAACCCATAACTTTCCGCCAGGAGAAAGATATTTACCACAGGCATTTTCGAAAATCATGCTGGTAGTACTGGTCGCAACATTGAGTTGAAGCTGATAAATGGAATCTGAAAAATTATTGGCTAACCACAAATAATTTCCGTCCCAGACAATGCCATTGGCAAAACTTCCTCCGGGAACCAGCACAGAATCAATCGTCGCAAAAGTTACTGGATCTTTTTGGAATAAATATGCATCATTATTTGCCCCAAAACTATTGGCTGTCATCCAAATATTACATCCGTCAGATGAGAGTCCATGCGCAAAAGCAAAATGATTAGGCGTTTTGCTAATAACTGCTCCCGTTGTATCGAGTACAAAAGTTGTATCCGTTGTCCCCAGATAAAACATATTGACCATCATATTTCCGTCAACGAATTGCATCCCGTGAATGTAATCTCCCAACGAATGCGTGATCGTTCCCACTATGGTTTTGGTGGTGGGATTAATTTTATAGATCGTATCTCCATAGTTTTGTGCTGCCCACAGGTAATTATGCCCAAAAGAAATCCCGCCAATATCTTTGAAAGGTATCATAATGGAATCTATCGCTGAACCATCCTGAGGATTGATTTTATAAATAAGCCCATCAAACGTACCCAGCCATAAAGATTTGCCATCATAGGCCAGATCGCCCAAAGAATTTATAGGCGCAGGAAAACTATTTACGATGGTAAAAGGGATAGATTCTATGGGTAATTGGTCAGATCCTCCCGCACCTTCTGAAGATTGAATTTCTATAGGAGAATTCGGTAACTTCCCGGAATTATCCCAGTCAATGTTTTGAGAATGGAGGCTAACAAAGAGACTCAGGAAGAAAATTGTAATGATAATTTTCATGGGTTTTGTTTTGGTTAACAGAATTTATGGCTTAAGAATATACAAAGAATAGTGATTATTACGAATGAATTATTTCCCATTTCTTCTCTGCGTACCTCTGTGTCATCTCCGTGCAACTCTGTGTAATAGCTTTTTTCACTCCTTCAGGGAGGTTTTCATTTCTCCTTAAACCGCTGCCATCCTTCAGGCAAAAAAATCAAAATATCATAGGAATGAAAAGGGCTATAAGGCGTTAACTCACGATATTTGTTCAATTGGAATAATTCCTCATTAAACTGCCAGTAAGCCTGTAAATAATCAATCAAACCATAATTTTTGCTGGGCTTTTCATTGATAATCAGATTATTATTATCTCTCGCAAATTGATCCTTGATGATATTATAAGTCAAATCATCATTCAGCAATTGCATATAAAAATCGATATTTTCATAATAGCGAGAGAAATTTGCTGCTCCGGAATAACGGGCAATCATACTTTGTAAGACATTGTCATACCG
>JAGQVA010001182.1 GCA_020438265.1 Bacteroidota bacterium | reverse complement strand
ATACGTAACCAAATTCGTCCAGATGTGCATCAGAAATCCCCATTTCGTGGAGTTCCTGAACAAGTAATCTTCCCAGATCCTTCTGTTTTTCGGTAGAAGGAATGGTATTGGAACTCGCATCTGACTGAGTATCAATGGTTACATATTTGAGAAAACGCTCGGTGACGGTATGGTTAATCGGGGGAATGCTCATTTTTCTGTTAAAATTTTTGTAGTGTTTTTGACTTTAGTTGTCTGAAATCTGTATCTTTGGTTCAAATTAATGAAACGCCTCTGAAAAGTCCTATTTCATTTCTCACCATTTATCTTCCTGCCGGGGAAACGGGTAGGGGGTAGAAAGCCTTTCTTATTTATTTTTTGATCCATGGGATCATTTGGTTGGGTCGGATTCTGGAGAATCTGACTACTGGGGCTGCCTGTAATGGCAGTTACTAACTGTACAGGTTTGCTGTACACAAATTTTTTTTCATGGCTTTTAGCCAAACAATACTAATAACATGTTTCAATTACATACATCCAGACTGAGGCTTATTCCTTTAAATACGGAACAATTAATTCTTTTTAAAAATGATCGTCAATCCATGCAGAAAGCGATTGGATTGAATCCCACAGATTTTCTGATGGATCCTGATTTTGCCAAAGAGTTGAATGAAGATACATTTAACTACTGGATTGATCATACCATAGCAAATCCGGCGCATTATCGCTGGTTTACCAATTGGGTGATTATTCTGACAGAAGAGAATCGGGAAATTGGGGGAATAGGTGTGGGCAATTTGCCTGATGAAAAAGGGGAAGTGATGACCGGTTATGTGATTGATGATCGATATCACAATCAGGGTTTTGCTTCAGAGGCGTTGCAGGCGCTTATGCAGTGGATGCAGGAAAATCCTGATTTAAAAGCGATTATCGCGGACACACCATTGGATAATTATCCTTCGCAGCGGGTTTTGCAGAAGAGTGGATTTGTAGAACGGAGCCGGGATGAGGAGATTGTTCGTTGGGAGTATTTAGTGGATTGACAGAAAATTCTGATAGAGACACAAAATTTTGCGTCTCTATCAGAATTTTTAGCCTATTCATCCTTCAGGCTATTTACAGGATTTTGAAAAGCAGCTTTAACTGCCTGATAGCTAATGGCCATGATAGCCATTGCCAAAGCGATAACTCCTCCCCAGAGAAATATTCCAGGAGATAATTGCATGCGATAGGCAAAATCTTCCAGCCACTGGTCCATAGCCCAGAAAGCAAGTGGTGCGGCAACCAAAAAGGCTATAATTACCAGGACCACAAATTCTCTCGATAGAAGTTGAATAATGTGGGAAGTAGAAGCGCCCAACACTTTGCGAATGCCTATTTCCTTGGTTCTTTGCTGGACTGTGAAGATTGCCAGGCCGAATAATCCAAAGCAGGCGATCAGGATGGCTAAAGAGGTGAAGAAAACGAAGATTTTGGTGAGTCTTGTTTCTGCTTCGTATTGGCGATTATAATATTCATCAAGGAAAAAATAGGAAAAGGGGTATTCAGGAAACCAGTTTTGCCAGGTTTTTTCGGCGTGAGTAATGATATCTTTTACATTTTCCGTTTTGACTTTGGCAGAGAAAAACTGAAACCAGTTGGGGTAGATGAAAACCAGTTCCGGGACAATTTTATCTCTGGGAGAAAGGTGATGGTAATTTCGATAAACACCAATCACTTTGTAGGGATTCCCATTCCAGCCTGCTTTGATTTCTTTTCCCAGAGCGTCCTCAGGTGAACCCCAACCACAACTTTCGATGACAGCTTCATTAATCAAAATGGATTCTTTGACATCGGAAGAAATTCCTTTTGAGAAATTGCGGCCAGCGATGATTTCCAGCCCCATTGTCTCTACATAATCCTGATCCACACTAAAATAACTCATATCACGGCTTTC
>JAGQVA010001181.1 GCA_020438265.1 Bacteroidota bacterium | reverse complement strand
AGGGCTCTAAACTCTGTTGAAGGAGTTTCTTGTTCCAGCCAGGGAAAACGGAAATCGTTGAGGAGAGTGGCTTTTTGCCATGCAGGATCTTTTCCTTGTGCGTTGATGCTTACTTCAGAACTGGTTTGTTTTACGAGATAGGTATTTGAGGGCATGGGTTCTTGTTTACAAGAATTAAGAATCAGAATTATATAAATGAATGCTAAGGTAGAATGAAATGAGGAGAAGTGCATAGGCGGGAAATTGGTTTGGCTAACAAGGTAAATAAGTTTTTCCCCTTTTGCGAATAGTGGGAGACAGTAGAAAATCAATGATATTATAGAGGGCCCATATAAAGATTTGATTTACTCCTTGAAAGGATTTACAATCTTGAGTTGTTCAATTTTTTGTCCATCCTGAAGATCTTCGCTATACAAAATTGAACAATTTCCTTCCAAAGCCGCAGATATGACAAGTGAATCATAAAAACTATATTTCCATCGATCAGTGATCTCTAATGCTTTCATGTATAGTTCACTGGAAGGAATAATTTCAAACAGAGGTTCTAAAACCTGTTCATAATATTTTACAACATCTGGTAATGAGAGTGGCTGAGCAAACTTACGCGTGCTGACGTTAATAAATTCCTGAATGATCTGATAGCTGATTAGCCCATTACCCGTTTTTAATGCTTGAAATATTAATTCTTGGGCAGTTTTTTGTTTATCAGGATTGTTATGGTCAAATGAATAAACAATAATATTCGTATCTAAAAAATATCTACCTTTCATTCAACTCCTCCCTACTAAAGGTTTTTCCTGGATTAACATACATAAGGGTTTTCATCAAATCTTGATAATTATCCCTACTCTGCCCCGTACTTAGATATTTGATCAACCATTGCCTGAATTGCTGATTAAGGCTGGTTTTTTCCTTTTTTGCTTTTTCTCGTGCCAACTGAATGAGTTTTTCATCAGCACTAAGTGTGATATTTTTCAGCATTTTACACAGATTAAGTGTACACGAATATAGTGTAAATTTTTGTTTAATTCAATGTATTTGACAAAAGATAACTTCTGGTATCCAGAATGTTATAAGTCCACCTCTCAATGCAAAGCCCGCACCACCAACCCATAAGCCCGCTGAGGATTCTTTACCAACAATTGCTCAATATCCATCTCCGTAAACCCTCGCTCTTTTAACCCGGGAATAACACGATCAAAAATCGATGTATAAGGCTTGAAACGCTGTTGTCCATCCTCAGGATCGTGTGTATACCAACCCGCATCATGGGAAATCAATAGCTTATGAAGCAGCTTATTCTCCTTAAAATTCTCAATCATATCCAGGTATTTCTCCAGTGTATTGGCGTTTGGATCCTGAGTAGAATCCGGAGCCATCCAGCCCATTCCGTCAAGGGAAACCCAAACGCCCATTTTGGCAAGTTCAATATGAGATTTCATCGTGCCGCCCTGAGCATGAGTCCAAACAAATGCTTCAGGTGAAACGCCATTTTCGGCTAGCACTTTGACTTGCGCCATGGCGGGTTTTTCGGGGCCCGTATGCCCTACAATGGTGAGTCCTGTTCTTAAATGAGTAAGTGCCGCAGCTTTAACCAGTTTTTTGTGGACATTGGATAAAATGGAATCGCTGTTAACGCTGATTTTGATAAACCCCGGTTTGATTCCCGTTCCATCGAGTCCTTCCTGGTATTCTTTTGTCCAGATTGCAGATATTTCTTCAGCAGATAAATCAAAAGCTTTTTGAGGGAGGTATTTATTATCCACGGCTCCATAGTACCCCGTATTTGTCAAAAACTGAATTCCTGTAACTTCCGAAAGTCTTTGTAATAGATTTGGATTTCTTCCCAGATAATTGGGCGTACATTCCAGAATTGTGGTTACACCTTTTGTTTTGACTTCTTCGAGAAAAGGAATG